>NZ_JBDKSX010000078.1:0-28181 GCF_039680435.1 Mizugakiibacter sp.
CAGGGCATGGATTCGCCAACGACGACAGGAACGCACGCATTCGGCTGGCTGCTCGGCGCCGGCAGCGCGCTGCTGCTGGCGGCGCTGGCCGCCGCCGCGCTGCTGCTGCCGGCCGCCACCGCGCTCGGCATCGGCGCGCTGCTGGCGCCGGGCGCGGCGCTGCTGCTGTTCGGCGCGATTCGCGGGCGGCGCGCGACGCCGATGCCGGCCATCGCGCGCAGCGCGCTGTTCGACGCCGAGGAGCGCATCCGCACGCTCGGCACGGAACTGGAGTCGCTGCGCGGCGTGCAGCAGGAGCTGATCGCCGCCAAGCAGACGGCCGAGGCGGCGATGCTGGCGAAGAGCGAATTCCTCGCCACCATGAGCCACGAGATCCGCACGCCGCTGAACGGCATCCTGCCGCTGCTCGACATCGTGCTCGGCACCTCGCTGACGCCCGAGCAACGCGACTACCTCGGCACCGCGCACCGTTCCGCGCAGGAGCTGCTGGACATCGTCGACGACATCCTCGACTACTCCAAGATCGAGGCGGGCAAGCTGGAACTGGAGAGCGTCAGCCTCAACCTGCGCGAACTCGGCGACAGCGTGCTGGCGCTGATGCAGCGCCCGGCCGAGAGCAAGGGCCTGGCGCTGCGCTTCGCGCTCGACCCCGAGGTGCGCCCGAACCTGCGCGGCGACCCGGTGCGACTGCGCCAGGTGCTGACCAACCTGGTCGGCAACGCGATCAAGTTCACCGAGCGCGGCGGCGTGTCGGTGCGGGTCAGCAAGCGCGGCGACACGCGCACCCACCACGAGGTGCTGTTCGCGGTGCGCGACACCGGCATCGGCATCGCCCCGGACGTCGCCGAGCGCCTGTTCCGTCCGTTCACCCAAGCCGACGCCTCGGTGACGCGGCGCTACGGCGGCACCGGGCTCGGCCTGACCATCTGCAAGCGCCTGGTCGACCTGATGGGCGGCCAGATCGGCGTGCGCTCCGAGCCGGGACGCGGCTCGGTGTTCTGGTTCAGCGTGCCGCTGGCGAAGATGCCCGGCGACATCCCGGGCACCCGCCACGAGCTCGCCGGCCTGCGCGCGCTGATCGCTGCCGATCCGGTGACCGCGCACCAGCTCGCGCCGCTGCTGGCCGGCCTCGGCATCCAGCACGCCCAGGTCGGCGGCGCCGCCGAGGCGCTGGCGCAGTTGCGCCACGCCGCGCCGCTGGGGCGCTCGTTCGCCCACGAGCTGGTGATCGTCGATCCCGCCACCGTGCGCGGCGACGCGCAGGCGCTGCTGCGCAACGTGCTGCGCGAGCCGCGCCTGGAGCGCGCGCGCGTGCTGCTGCTCGGCGGCGGCCGCGTCGACGATGCCGGCGGCCGCGTCGCCACCCTCGCGCGCATTTCCGACGAGGCGGGGCTGCGCGCCGCGCTGCATTCCCTCTACGCCATCGCCGACAGCCGGCCCGCGCCCCTGCTCGCGTCGCTGCCCACGCCCGCGCCGATGCCGACGCCGGGCGCCGCCGACGCCCCGCTGCGGCTGCGCGGCAAGGTGCTGCTGGTCGAGGACCACCCGGTCAACCTGCAAGTCGCCAGCAAGCTGCTCAGCCGGCTCGGCCTCGAAGTCACCCACGCCGCGCACGGCGGCGAGGCCCTGGAGAGCCTGGCGCGACAGCGCTTCGACCTGGTGCTGATGGACTGCCAGATGCCGGTGCTGGACGGCTACAGCGCCACCCGCGAGCTGCGCAAACGCGAGGCCGCCGCCGGCGCGCCGCGCCTGCCGGTGATCGCGATGACCGCACACGCGATGGCCGGCGACCGCGAACGCTGCCTGGAGTCCGGCATGGACGACTACCTGACCAAGCCGCTCGACCGCGGCCTGCTCGCCGACACCCTGCGGCGCTGGCTGGGAGCGCAGGCCGAAGCGGCCGACGCGGTCGAGCCGCCGGACGACGCTTTCCCCGGCCTGCCGCCGGCCATCGCCGTGCCCGCACCGGCCGTCGCCGCCGCGCCGACGCCGGCACCCGCGCCGGCCCCGCCCAGTGACGAGCCGGTGCTGGACAGCAGCGTGCTCGACGACCTCGTCGACATCATGGGCGACGAGCTGCGCATGCTGGTGCGGGTGTTCCTCGCCGACAGCCCGCAGCGCCTCGACGGGCTGCGCGCCGCCGCCGCGCAGGGCGACATCGCCGGGCTGAGCGCGCACGCGCACGCGCTGAAGTCGGCCAGCGCCAACCTCGGCGCGCGCACGCTGTCGGCGCTTGCGAAGAGCCTCGAACTGGACGCGCGTGCCGGCCGCGTCGCCGATCCGCCCGCGCGCGTGGCCGCGCTGATCGAAGCCTACGGCGCCGCCGCCGCCGCATTGCGGCGCCGCTTCGCCCTGTAGGGCGGGCCGCGGCCCGCGCTGCGCGCTCAGCTGTCCAGCTTGGTCTGCAGGTAAGCGGTCTCGCCGAGCTGCGCGATCAGGCCGAGCTGGGTCTCCAGCCAGTCGATGTGCGCCTCCTCGGAGGCGAGGATGGACGCGAACAGCTCGCGGCTGACGTAGTCGCCGACCTGCTCGCAGTACGCGATCGCGGCCTTGAGGTCGGGATGCGCGACCTGCTCCAGCTTGAGGTCGCAGGCCAGCACTTCCTGCGGCGTCTCGCCGATCAGCAGCTTGCCGAGATGCTGCAGGTTGGGCAGGCCCTGCAGGAACAGGATGCGCTCGATCAGCTGATCGGCGTGCTTCATCTCGTCGAGCGATTCCTTGTACTCGTGCTCGGCCAGTTCACCGTAGCCCCAGTTGCGGAACATCCGCGAGTGCAGGAAATACTGGTTGATCGCGGTCAGCTCGTTGAACAGCGCCTTGTTGAGGTGCTCGATGACCTTGGCGTCGCCTTTCATCGCCGTCTCCGGACTCCGTGGATGCGGCGACTATAGTGCCGCCGTTGCGGCGGCACGCTAACGCGAATCGTGCGCGTTCGGGCGCGCCGGCTCAGGCAGCCGCGGCGGCAGGCAGGCGCATGCGGACTTCGGCCACGGCCTCGCTCAACACCTGGCGCGCCAGCGGCTCGCAGCAGCCGCACGTGGTCGAACAGCCGGTGCGCGCCTGCAGCTCGGCGAAGCCGCGCACGCCCGCTTCCACGGCGCGGCGGATATCGCGATCGGTGACGGCATTGCAGATGCAGACGTACATGGCCCGGCCTCCGGGGCGGCATTGGAACGCAAATGAGAATGATTGTCAAATGAGGATGCCGGGCGAGTTGCGGGATTCCGCACCACGCACGCACGGCGGGCCTGGCCCCGCACCACCGCCCTTGCCGCGCAAGGGACCGCCCCTCGAGTCGAGGGAGCCGATCGACCGGGCTCCTGCGCGGCGATCGGGCACGGCACGTTGCGGCTGAAACCGCTCCCGCAGCGCGGCTGCTCACGGGGTCGCGGGAGACGAGGAGGTCTTGCGGCGCCGCTCAGGCGGCGACGAGGCCGCGTCGCGGCGGCAGTTGCAGCAGCACCTGGCAGTGCGTCTCGACCACCGGCGCGAACTGGCGCAGCGCGCGCTCGTAGACGCCGCGCTTGAACGCGACCACGTGCGCGGCGGGATACCAGAAGTCCACCCAGCGCCACGAGTCGAACTCCGGCTTCTCGGTGGCGTCGAGGCGAAGATGCGATTCCTCGCCGCGGAAGCGCAGCAGGAACCAGACCTGCTTCTGGCCGATGCACATCGGCCGCTCGTGGCGGCGCAGGTAGCGACGCGGCAGGCGGTAGCGCAGCCAGCCCGGCGTGGTGCCGAGCACCTCGACGTGCTCGGTCCGCAGCCCGGTTTCCTCCTCCAGCTCGCGGTACATCGCCTCGAGCGGGGTTTCGTCGCTGTGCATGCCGCCCTGCGGGAACTGCCAGCCGTCGCGGCTGACCCGACGCGCCCAGAACAGGCGGCCGTCGCCGTTGAGCAGGATGATGCCCACGTTGGGACGATAGCCGTCGGCGTCGATCATGCCGCTGTCACCTCGCACTTGCGGCTTGGATTCAACCACAGCCCGGAAAGGCGCGGCAAGGCGCGCGCGTGCGACGGCCACGCCCGAGGCTTGACAGCGCCCGGTACGGCACTACACTTGCGGCCCCTTCGTATCGGGCACCTGTGGCTAGGTAGCTCAGATGGTTAGAGCGCGGCACTCATAATGCTGAGGTCGGCGGTTCGATCCCGCCCCTAGCCACCACCGCGGTTCCCGACGACTCCCCCGCGATCCCTGTTCCAGCCTGCACGCCGGGCGTGACGCGATTCCCGCGCCTCACGGCGCGCCGCGCCGTTCCCGGCTGCTCCCGTTGCAGCGCGCGCTCGTGCAGCACATCGGACCGCGCGCGGGGCGCAGCGAGGTTCGTGCCCCACTTCGCACGAATTCGATGGGCGCATCGGAAGCGTGGCGGTGAAGCAACCGAATGCGGCTCCTGCGCAGAAAGCGCAGCCGCGCGACCGCACCCGCGAGCCCGACAGCCGGCCGCAACGTCCGCCCTCGCCATAAGGCTGCCTTAATCCGCGCCCGGCAGGATCGCTCCCGTCGTCCCAAGGAGCGCATCCATGGCGTCCGCACCCTTGCTGGTCTTGCTGGTCCTGCTGCTCTCGTTTCCCTTGACGCTCGCGCAAGCCAACGCGGGCGAGGCTACCGCACGCGGCCGGCAATTCTTCAACGCGACGCACGGCAACGACTGGAGCTGCGCGTCCTGCCACACGCGCGACCCGCGCCAACCCGGCCGGCACGCCGTCACCGGCCGCGAGCTGGCGCCGCTGGCGCCCGCGGCCAACCCCGAACGGTTCAAGGATCCGGCCAAGGCGGAGAAGTGGTTCAGGCGCAACTGCCGGGACGTCGTGGGCCGGGAGTGCACGGCGGCGGAGAAAGCCGACATCACCGCCTGGTTGAGCAGCCTTCCGGCAGAGGGGCGGCCATGAACCGCGCGCGTTTCGCCGCGATCGCGCTGCTGGCGATAGCCGTCGCCCCAGCCTGGGCCGGGGACGGCGCAAACCGCGCCGTCCGCGTCACGCCGCCCAAGGTCTACGTGGAGGAATGCGGCAGTTGCCACGCGCCCTATCCGGCGCGCGGCCTGCCGGCCGCCTCATGGCAAACGCTGATGGGCGGGCTCGACCGCCACTTCGGCACGGATGCCAGCCTCGAACCGGCGCTGGCCGGCGAGATCGAGCGCTGGCTGCAGACCCACGCCGCGCGCCCGGATGGACAGCGTTCCGACGCGGCGTCGCCGCGCATCACCCGCTCGCGCTGGTTCCTGCACGAGCACGACGAACTGCCGGCGTCGACCTGGAACCTGCCCGCGGTGAAGTCGCCCGCCAATTGCGGCGCCTGCCACCGCAATGCGGCCAGCGGCGTCTATTCCGAGCATGACGTGCGCGTGCCGCGCGCCGGCGCCCGGCACGAGCTGGACGAACTGCTGGACGCGCACCTGTCGCAATCCGCGGCGCTGCTGGTGGCGCAGGCCTCCGATGATCTCGACGAGATCGAGCTGGAGCACCTGCCCGCACGGGGCGAGGATCGCACGCGGCTGGTCGTGCAGGTCTGGGAAGGCGATCGCCTGCACCTGCATTCGGCCGATGCCCCCAATCGGCGCCTGGCGGCGATCGCGGCGGGCTTCAGCACCACCACGGTGGATGGCGTGCGCTGGCGCGTGTACAGCGTGCGGCATCCGGAGCACGGGCTGCTGGTGCAGCTCGGCGAGCCGGTCGCGGCACGCGAGCATCTCGCGCGCGCGGTCCCCGCACGCCTGGCGTGGCCGCTGCTGGCCGCGCTTCCGCTGATCGGGCTGGGCGTGTGGATCGCGATCGGACGCGGCCTGGCGCCGCTGCAGCGGATTGCCGCCGAGGTCGGCCAGCGGTCGCCGCTGGACACGCAGCCGCTCGGCGCGGGCGACGCGCCGCGCGAGATCCGGCCGCTGCTGCATCGCCTCAATGCGCTGTTCGCGCGGACCGGCGAGAGCATTGCGCGCGAACGCCAGTTCACCGGCGACGCTTCGCACGAACTGCGCACGCCGATCGCCGCGATCCGCGCCCAGGCGCAGGTCGCGCTCGGCGCCCGCGACGAGGCCGAGCGCACTGCCGCGCTCGATCACGTCGTCGCCGGCTGCGACCGTGCCGCACGCCTGGTCGACCAATTGCTGGTGCTGTCGCGGCTGGACGCGACGGCGGCCGCACCCGCACCGGCGTCGGTGGCGGTTCTGCCCATCGTCCGCGAGGTTGTGGCCGAGCTGGCCCCGCAGGCCGCGAAACGGGGTGTGGCGGTGACGGTGAACGCGGCCGACGAAGCCGTCGCCGTCCATGCCGAGCCCACCCTGCTGCGGATCGTGCTGCGCAACCTGGTCGACAACGCCATCCGCTACGGCGCGCACGACGTCGAGGTGATGGTCAGCGCCCGCCACGCTGACGGTGCCGTCACCCTTGCGGTCAGCGACGACGGGCCGGGCATCCCCGCCGACCAGCGCGAACGGGCGCGGCAGCGTTTCCACCGGCTCGCCGGACAGGATCGCGGCGGCGCGGGCCTGGGCCTGGCCATCGTCGACCGCATCGCCGCCGTCATCGGCGCCGATCTCAGCCTGCACGACGGCAGGCACGGCAGAGGGCTGCAGGTGCGGTTCCGGATCGACGGCCGCGCCTGATCGCCGTCCGTTTCCATGGCGGCGCCCGACGGCGCCAGGCCGGGTCGCAGCCACGGCGACCCCGCGCCGTTCGATCGGCACGGGCTTCGACGCCATAATGGGAAGGTGAATCCACGCCTTTTCCCCTCCTCCAGCGCAGCCGGCACCTTCTGATGGACATCTTCAAGGTCTTCCACATCGAAGCGGCGCACCGGCTGCCGAACGTGCCGGCCGGACACAAGTGCGCGCGGCTGCACGGGCATTCGTTCCGCATCGAGATCCACGTCGGCGGCGAGCCCGATCCGCAGCTGGGCTGGGTGATGGACTTCGCCGACGTCAAGGCGGCGTTCGCGCCGCTGTTCGACGCGCTCGACCACCGCTACCTCAATGAGGTTGCGGGGCTCGAGAACCCCACCAGCGAGCGGCTGGCGCGCTGGATCTGGGAGCGCCTGAAGCCGGCGCTGCCGGGCCTGAGCGCCGTCGCCGTCCACGAGACCTGCACCAGCGGGGCGCGTTACGTCGGCACGTGATGTTGCGGTGCCGCACGTCTGCCGGCACCGCCAAGACAGTCGACAAGCAAGCATCGTGAGGGCTCCACAAGGGCAAGCGCACCTCCTCGCCCCACGAATGTTGCATTGCACAATAGCACCTGCTAACCTGTCACCCACGTTCGGATCACCCGATGAGGGCACCCCCATGATCACCACCTGGCACAAGCAGGCCTTCGCGCTGGGCAAGCAGTTCGCCGATGCCGCGTTCAAGGCGCAGGCCACGGCGCTGCAGGGCCTCGAGCAGATCGGCGAAGCGCAGCTGAAGGCGCTGGAAGCGCAGGCCGACGCCGGCGTCGCCTTCGCGGCCGAAGCCGCCGATGCGCGCGATCTCGAGGCGACCCGCACGCTGTGGGGCAAGGGCCTGACCCTGGCCCGCGCCCAGGTCGAGCAGGGCTTTGCGGTCAATCAGCAGATCTACGCGATCGCGGTGAAGACCGCGGAGTCGATCGGCGAGCTGGCCAATGCCCAGCTCAAGGCCGCCAACGAGGCCTTCGCCACCCCGGCGGCGGCCAAGAAGGCCGCCCGCTAAGCGTCAACGTCAGAAGCGCCGCACGCACCCCTCCCGCGTTGCGGCGCCCCTTGCGGCCGGACGGTCCCCGTCCGGCCGCTTTCTTTTGCGCGCCCGGGCGGCCAGCAGGAACAGGCCGACCGTGCACAGCGCCGCCGCGAGCCACGCCAGGCCGCGCAGCGTCGCGACGTCGGGGACGCGGCATGCGCCGCAGGCCTGGCGCAGCGACGAGGGCCATCGCCCGCGCGTCGATCCGCGGTTGCGGCACATGCGGTCCTCCGGCTACCGCACCGCCGCAGCGAACGGCGGAAACGCCTCGTGGCCGCTCAATTGCGCCCGGTGCGCACGGGCGCGCCAGCCGGCCTGCCGATCCGGAAATTCGCGCGGCGCGCGGTCGTCGCGGTCGCGCCCGTCGCCGCCGGCTTCGGCCGGGGTGGCGAAAAGCCGCGGCAGGAAAGCGGCGACGAGGATGCGCCCGCAAGCGATGGCCATGCGGGCTCCATGAACGGGAACGAACGCTTGGCGGGACGGGGCCGTTGCGGCGCCTTGCCGCAGGCGTTTTCGGCTTGCGGCGGCGCAATAGCGCCTGCTATCATTTTAAGGCTCGACCGTAGCTTTGTCGGTTGCATCGGGTTCGCTCTCGCAGCGATGCCCTCGGTGGAAGTCTGCGTGCTGAACTCTCTTGCCGCCGGCCGTCGTCTCGCCGCGCGCCTCCTGGTCGCGCAGTTGGGCGTGGCGGCATTGGCGGCCCTTGCCTTCCTCGTGCAGGGGCGCGGCGCGGCGGTTGCTGCGGGCATCGGCGCGCTGGTGGTCGCCGTCGGCAATGCGCTGCTCGCGCTGCGCCTGTTCGGCAGCGGAGGCGCGGGACGCGCACTCGCAGGCTTCCTGGCGGGAACGCTGCTCAAGTGGGCCGCGATCCTCGGGGGGCTGTATCTGGTTCTGGTCCGCTGGCAGCTGCCGCCGGTGCCCGCGCTCGCGGGGCTGGTGCTCGCACTGGCAGTCAATCTGATGGCGCTCAGGTTCAAGGGTTAAGGCATGGCCAGCGAGGCACAGCAGGGCGGTCTCACCGAGTACATCCAGCACCACCTCACCCATCTCTCGCCGCACGTGAGCGAGGGTGGATTCTGGTCGGTGCACCTGGATTCGCTGACGGTGTCGCTGGCGCTCGGCGTGCTGTTCGCGCTGTGGTTCTGGACGACCGCGCGCAAGGCCACCGCCGGCGTGCCGGGCCGGACCCAGGCTTTCATCGAGCTGGTGGTCGAGTTCGTCGACGGCCAGGTCAAGGACGTGTTCCACGGCGACCGCCGCTTCCTCGCGCCGCTGGCGCTGACCGTGTTCGTCTGGGTGTTCCTGATGAACGCGATGGACCTGCTGCCGGTCGACCTGCTGCCCTGGATCCTCGCCAAGTTCGGCGTCGGCCACTTCCGCGCAGTGCCGACCGCCGACGTCAACATGACGTTCGCGATGTCGCTCACCGTGTTCGTCCTGATCATCTTCTACAGCTTCAAGGCCAAGGGCGTGGGCGGCTACATGCACGAGCTGTTCACCGCGCCGTTCGGCGCGCACCCGCTGCTGTGGATCCCCAATTTCGCGCTGAACCTGGTCGAGCTGGCCTCCAAGCCGGTCAGCCTGGCGATGCGACTGTTCGGCAACATGTACGCCGGCGAGCTGGTGTTCATGCTGATCGCCGGCCTGCTCGGCGCCGGCAGCTGGGCGCTGTTCGGCCTCGGCGTGATCGGCTACACCGCCTGGGGCATCTTCCACATCCTGATCATCAGCATCCAGGCCTTCATCTTCATGGTGCTGACGATCGTGTACATCTCGATGGCGCACGACCATCACTGATCCCGACCCATTCCAACCCATCCAAGCCTTCACCGTAAGGAGTTCGTCATGGAGCAGCTCGTTCAATACGTCGCCCAGGTCCAGGCCTTCACCGCTCTCGGCCTCGGCCTGATCATCGGCCTCGGCGCGATCGGCGCCTGCATCGGCATCGGCATCATGGGCTCGAAGTTCCTCGAGTCCGCCGCGCGCCAGCCGGAGCTGGTGCCGATGCTGCAGGGCCGCATGTTCCTGCTCGCCGGCCTGATCGACGCGGCGTTCCTGATCGGCGTGGCGCTGGCGATGTACTTCGCCGTGGCCAACCCGCTGCTGGCCAAGCTCGGCGGCGCGGGCTGAGCGCGCAGCGCGAAGCCGATCCCGGCACGGGCGCGCGGCGCCCGTGCCCGTCCGTGGTAACGACCAGGTAGCGCACCGATGGAATTCAATGCGACCCTGTTTGGCGAAATCCTTTCGTTCGCCATCCTGATCTGGTTCTGCGTCCAGTTCATCTGGCCGCACATCCTCAACGCCATCGAGGAACGCCAGAAGAAAATCGCCGAAGGCCTGGCCGCCGCCGAGCGCGCGCGCACCGAGCTGAAGGACGCCGATGCCCGCGTCGCCGTCGAGATCAAGAAGGCGCGCCAGCAGGCCGCCGAGATCATCGACAAGGCGCAGCAGCAGGCCAACCAGATCCTCGACAAGGCGCGCGAGGACGCCGTGGCGGAGCTGAACCGCCAGAAGGCGGCCGCACAGGCCGAGATCGCCAGCATGGCGCAGCGCGCGCGCGAGCAGCTGCGCGAGCAGGTCGGCTCGCTGGCGGTGAAGGGCGCGGAGAAGATCATCCAGCGCGAGATCGACGCCAGCGCCCACAAGGCGCTGCTCGACCAGCTCGCCGCCGAGATCTGACCATGGCGCAGGCGCTCACCCTCGCTCGACCCTACGCGCGCGCCGCCTTCGAGCTGGCGCACGCGCACGGCGCGCTGGCGGCGTGGTCCGCGCAGCTCGGCTTCGCCGCCGCGGTGGCCGCCGATCCGCGCGTGGCCGCGCTCGGCAACGATCCGCGCGTCAAAGCGGAGCAACTGGTCGCGCTGCACCTGCCGCCGGACGTCGGCGCCGAGCAGCCGTTCGCGCGCTTCCTCGGCGAGCTGGCCGCGCACCGCCGCCTCGCCCTGCTGCCGGAAATCGCGGTGCTGTTCGAGACGCTGAAGCGCGAGGCCGAGTCGCGGCTGCGGGTCAAGGTGACCAGCGCGCTGGCGCTGGACGCCGCGCAGGCGGGCGAACTCAAGCAGGCGCTGAAGCGCCGCTACAAGCGCGAGATCGATCTGGACGTGCGGATCGACCCGGCGTTGATCGGCGGCGTGGTGATCGATACCGGCGCGCAGGTGATCGACGGTTCGGCGCGCGGACGTCTCGCGCAGCTGGCCGGCGCGCTGGCGCACTGATGCAGTAACGCGGCGGCCGCGGCCGCCGCGGACGACCGATTTCAATTCGACGATGCGCCGCCCGGCGGCACGCGTATAGGGAAACCACCCATGCAGACCTCTCTGAATCCGTCCGAGATCAGCGAACTGATCAAGACCCGCATCGAGCAGTTCAAGCTCGCCGCGGAAGCGCGCAACGAGGGCACCATCATCAGCGTGTCCGACGGCATCGTGCGCATCCACGGCCTGGCGGACGTGATGCAGGGCGAAATGATCGAGCTGCCGGGCGACACCTTCGCGCTGGCGCTGAACCTGGAGCGCGACTCGGTCGGCGCGGTGGTGCTCGGCGACTACGAGCACCTGCGCGAAGGCGACACCGCCAAGACCACCGGCCGCATCCTCGAGGTGCCGGTCGGCGAAGGCCTGCTCGGCCGCGTGGTCGACGCGCTGGGCAACCCGATCGACGGCAAGGGCCCGATCCAGGCGCAGGGCTCCAGCCCGATCGAGAAGGTCGCGCCGGGCGTGATCTGGCGCAAGTCGGTGTCGCAGCCGGTGCAGACCGGCTACAAGTCGGTCGACTCGATGATCCCGATCGGCCGCGGCCAGCGCGAGCTGATCATCGGCGACCGCCAGACCGGCAAGACCGCGCTCGCGGTCGACGCGATCATCAACCAGAAGGGCACCGGCATCAAATGCATCTACGTGGCGATCGGCCAGAAGCAGAGCTCGATCGCCAACGTGGTGCGCAAGCTGGAAGAACACGGCGCGCTGGCGCACACCATCATCGTCGCCGCCTCGGCGTCGGAGTCGGCGGCGATGCAGTACATCGCCCCGTACGCCGGCTGCGCGATGGGCGAGTACTTCCGCGACCGCGGCGAAGACGCACTGATCATCTACGACGACCTCACCAAGCAGGCCTGGGCGTACCGCCAGATCTCGCTGCTGCTGAAGCGCCCGCCGGGCCGCGAGGCGTACCCGGGCGACGTGTTCTACCTGCACTCGCGCCTGCTCGAGCGCGCCGCGCGCGTCAACGAGGCCTACGTCGAGCGCGCCACGAACGGCGCGGTCAAGGGCAAGACCGGCTCGCTGACCGCGCTGCCGATCATCGAGACCCAGGCCGGCGACGTCTCCGCGTTCGTGCCGACCAACGTGATCTCGATCACCGACGGCCAGATCTTCCTCGAGACCGACCTGTTCAATGCCGGCATCCGCCCGGCGGTCAACGCCGGCATCTCGGTGTCGCGCGTCGGCGGCGCGGCGCAGACCAAGATCGTCAAGAAGCTGTCCGGCGGCGTGAAGCTGGCGCTGGCGCAGTTCCGCGAGCTGGCCGCATTCGCGCAGTTCGCCTCCGACCTCGACGCCACCACCCGCGCCCAGCTCGAGCGCGGCCAGCGCGTCACCGAGCTGATGAAGCAGAAGCAGTACGCGCCGCTGTCGATCGCCGAGCTGGCCGTTTCGATCTACGCCGCCGAGAAGGCGTATCTGGACGACCTGCCGGTCGCGCAGATCCTGCCGTTCGAGAAGGCGCTGCACGCGTTCATGCACCAGAACCACGGCGAGCTGATGAAGCAGATCGTGGCGACGGGCGACTGGAACAACGACATCGAGGGCACCTTCAAGCGGGCGCTCGACGAGTTCAAGAAGACTGGTTCGTGGTAACGGGCTGTTGCCCCCTTGAGTCAAGGGGGCGGCGCGCGAAGCGCGCGGGGGTTGTGGAAGTGCGACACCGCGCGCAGAACGACAAACGGCACCCGACGAAGAGCAGAGTCCCCTGATGGCAGGCGCAAGAGAAGTCCGCACCAAGATCAAGAGCGTGGCGAACACCCGCAAGGTGACGCGCGCGCTGGAGATGGTCTCGGCCTCGAAGATCCGCAAGGCGCAGGACCTGATGAAGGCCTCGCGCCCGTACGCGCGCCTGATGCGCCAGGTGATCGGCCACATCGCGCACGCCAGCACCGAGTACCGGCACCCGTTCCTGGTCGAGCGCGCGGCGGTCAAGCGCGTCGGCTACGTGATCGTCTCCACCGACCGCGGCCTGTGCGGCGGCCTCAACTCGAACCTGTTCCGCGGCCTGCTCGCCGAGATGCGCCAGTGGCAGGCCAAGGGCGTCGAGATCGACGTGGTCACGATCGGCCAGAAGGCGACGCAGTTCTTCAAGCGCCTGAAGGTGACGATGGTCGGCTCGGCCACCCACCTCGGCGAACGTCCCAAGGTCGAGCAGCTGATCGGCGTCATCAAGGTGATGCTGGACGCCTACAGCGAAGGCCGCGTGGACCGCGTCCATCTCTGCTACAACGACTTCGTCAACACGATGACGCAGAAGCCGCGCATCGAGGCGCTGCTGCCGCTGCCGCTGGTGGCCGCGCAGATGGAGTCGGCCGAGGCGGAGGCGTCCCGGCCGGTGCCCGACGTGATGCTGAAGCGCGAGCACGACTGGGACTACATCTACGAGCCGGACGCCGAGACCGTGCTCGACCACGTGCTGCAGCGCTACCTCGAGTCGCTGGTGTACCAGTCGGTGCTGGAGAACCTCGCCAGCGAGCACGCCGCGCGCATGGTGGCGATGAAGAGCGCGTCGGACAACGCAACCAAGCTGATCGACACGCTGACGCTGATCTACAACAAGGCGCGCCAGGCGGCGATCACGCAGGAAATCTCGGAAATCGTCAGCGGCGCGGCCGCGGTGTGATCTTTCCGGCCAAAGGTCAAAGGTCAAAGGTCAATTGAAAACGCGGGCGTCTTTTCTCGATTGACTTTCGACTTTTGACTTTTGGCTTCCAAAGCATTCAATCCGTTTCGGGAGTGGCCAGCATGAGCCAGGGCAAAGTTGTTCAGATCATCGGCGCGGTGGTGGACGTCGAGTTTCCGCGCGATCAGGTGCCGAAGGTGTACGACGCGTTGAAGATCGACGGCACCGAGATCACGCTCGAGGTGCAGCAGCAGCTCGGCGACGGCATCGTGCGCACGATCGCGCTCGGCTCCACCGACGGCCTCAAGCGCGGCCTGCTGGCGCGCAACACCGGCGAAGGCATCAAGGTGCCGGTCGGCAAGGCCACGCTGGGCCGCATCATGGACGTGCTCGGCAATCCGATCGACGAGGCCGGCCCGGTCGAGGCGAAGGACCAGTGGGTCATCCATCGCGCCGCGCCGTCCTACGACGAGCAAGCCGCGGCCAACGAGCTGCTGGAGACCGGCATCAAGGTCATCGACCTGGTCTGCCCGTTCGCCAAGGGCGGCAAGGTCGGCCTGTTCGGCGGCGCCGGCGTCGGCAAGACCGTCAACATGATGGAGCTGATCAACAACATCGCCAAGCAGCACTCGGGCCTGTCGGTGTTCGCCGGCGTGGGCGAGCGCACCCGCGAGGGCAACGACTTCTACCACGAGATGAAGGACTCCAACGTCCTCGACAAGGTGGCGATGGTCTACGGCCAGATGAACGAGCCGCCGGGCAACCGCCTGCGCGTCGCGCTGACCGGCCTGACCCTCGCCGAGTACTTCCGCGACGAGAAGGACGCCTCCGGCAAGGGCCGCGACGTGCTGCTGTTCGTCGACAACATCTACCGCTACACGCTGGCCGGCACCGAGGTGTCCGCACTGCTCGGGCGCATGCCGTCGGCGGTGGGCTACCAGCCGACGCTGGCCGAGGAAATGGGCGTGCTGCAGGAGCGCATCACCTCGACCAAGACCGGCTCGATCACCTCGATCCAGGCCGTGTACGTGCCTGCCGACGACCTCACCGACCCGTCGCCGGCGACCACCTTCGCCCACCTCGACGCCACCGTCGTGCTGAGCCGCAACATCGCCGCGCTGGGCATCTACCCGGCGGTGGACCCGCTGGATTCGACCAGCCGCCAGCTCGATCCGAACGTGGTCGGCGTCGAGCACTACGAGGTCGCGCGCAAGGTGCAGGGCACCCTGCAGCGCTACAAGGAGCTGAAGGACATCATCGCGATCCTCGGCATGGACGAGCTCTCGGAAGAGGACAAGCAGACCGTCTACCGCGCGCGCAAGGTCGAGAAGTTCTTCAGCCAGCCGTTCCACGTGGCGGAAGTGTTCACCGGCTCGCCGGGCAAGTACGTGCCGCTGAAGGAAACCATCCGCGGCTTCAGGATGATCGTCGAAGGCGAGTGCGACCACCTGCCGGAGCAGGCGTTCTACATGGTCGGCGGCATCGACGAGGCGTTCAAGAAGGCCGAGGAGATGGGCGCCGCGAAGGCGGCGTGAAGAAAAGGAAAGCAGGAAACGGGAAGTAGGGAGTAGGCAAAGAGGGGCTGGAGCAGTTTCCCCCCCGCTTCCAACGCCCCACTCCCTTTCCGTCAGCGCGGCAACCGACCGGAACTACAGCATGGCCAGCACAATTCGTTGCGACATCGTCAGCGCCGAGGCCGAGATCTTCCACGGCGAAGTGCAGATGGTCGTCGCCACCGGCGAGATGGGCGAGCTCGGCATCGCGCCGCGGCATGCGCCGCTGATCACCCGCCTCAAGCCGGGCCAGGTGCGCGTCATCCTCGAGGGCGGCGACGAGCAGTTCTTCTACGTCTCCGGCGGCATCCTCGAGGTGCAGCCGCAGGTGGTGACGGTGCTGACCGACACCGCGATCCGCGCCGCCGACCTCGACGAGGCCGCGGCGACCCGCGCCAAGGAAGACGCCGAGCGCGCGCTGGCCGACCGCAGCGACGCGATGGAGATCGCCGAGGCGCAGGCCAAGCTGGCCCAGGCCGTGGCCCAGTTGCAGGCGCTGGAGCGGCTGCGCCGCTCGCTCAAGCACTGAGGCGACATCGCCATCCGATGGCCATCGCGACGCCGGCATCCCGCCGGCGTTCGCGTTTCTGCGTCCGGCGTTTTCCGCTAAGGTGCGCGCCGGGAGGGAACTCAGCCGATGAATGCCATGGCACCGCTGCACGTGATCGTTCTCGCCGCCGGCGAGGGCAAGCGCATGAAATCCGACCGGCCCAAGGTGCTGCTGCCCTTGGCCGGGCGGCCGATGCTGGCGCACGTGCTCGACGCCGCGCGCGCGCTGGCGCCGGCTGCGATCCACGTCGTCTACGGCCACCGCGGCGAGCAGGTGCGCGAGGCGTTCGCCGCCGAGCGCGACCTCGGCTGGATCCACCAGGCCGAGCAGCTCGGCACCGGCCACGCCGTGCGCCTGGCGCTGGAGCGCGTGCAGGCGCAGGCGCGCGTGCTGGTGCTGTACGGCGACGTGCCGCTGATCCGCGCGGAGACGCTGCAGACGCTGGTCGACGCCGCCACGCCGCTGGCGGTGCTGGTTGCCGAGCTGGACGACCCGCGCGGCTACGGCCGCATCGTCCGCGACGGCCTCGGCCACGTGCGCGCGATCATCGAGGAGAAAGACGCCAGCCCCGACGAGCGCGCAATCCGGCTGGTCAACACCGGCATCCTCGCCGCCGACGCGCGCCGCCTGCGCGTGTGGGTGGCCAACCTGTCCAACGCCAACGCGCAGCACGAGTACTACCTGACCGACGTGTTCGCGCAGGCCGCCGAGGAGCGCACGCCGGCGCGCGCGATCGACGCCGCCGACCCGGCCGAGGCGTTCGGCGCCAACGATCCCTGGCAGCTCGCCGACCTGGAGCGGCGCATGCGCCTGCGCGCGGCGCGCGAGCTGGCGCTGGCCGGCGTGCGCCTCGCCGATCCCGCGCGCTTCGACCTGCGCGGCCGCGTGCACGCCGGGCGCGACGTCGAGATCGATGTCGACGTGATCCTGGAAGGCGAGGTGACGCTCGGCGACGGCGTGCGCATCGGCCCGTTCTGCCGCATCCGCAACGCCACGCTCGGCGCCGGCACCGTGGTGCGCGCGCACTGCGACATCGACGGCGCCGCTGCCGCCGCCGGCTGCGCGATCGGCCCGTTCGCGCGCCTGCGCCCCGGCACCGTGCTGGCCGCCGGCGCTCAGCTCGGCAACTTCGTCGAGGCGAAGAACGCGCACATCGGCGAGGGCAGCAAGGCCAACCACCTCAGCTACCTCGGCGACGCCGAGATCGGCGCCGAGGTCAACATCGGCGCCGGCACCATCACCTGCAACTACGACGGCGCCAACAAGCACCGCACGGTGATCGGCGACGGCGCCTTCATCGGCTCCAACAGCGCGCTGGTCGCACCGGTGACGATCGGCGCCGGCGCCACCATCGGCGCGGGCTCGGTGATCGGCAAGGATGCGCCGCCCGGCGAACTGACCGTGGCGCGCGCGCGCCAGGCCACCATTCCGGGCTGGCGAAGGCCGAAGAAGGGCGAGGAGTAGGGAGTTGGGAGTGGGAGGGTTCCGGATTCTTCACCCCAATCCCTACTCCCCGCGCTCGAAGCGCCAGCCGTCGATCTCGAGCAGCAGGTCGCGGCGGCAGATGTCGCCCTGCAGCAGCAGGCGCGGCACCTCGGGCGCGAGGCGCGCGTCCAGGCGCGCCGCCACCGCGCGCGCGTCGCGCGGGTCGCGCACGTAGATCTTGAGCGGCGACGCGGCGCCGAAACCGGGCCGCAGTCCCGCCGCCGCCTGCAGCGCATCCAGGTTGGCCAGGCTCTCCTCGAGCTGGGCGAGCACGTCGCCGGCATGCAGCGTGGCGTGCCCGACCACCGCCGCGGTGCCCGAGATCGCCAGGCCGCCGCCCGGCAGGCGCTGCGCGCGCGCGAAGGTGGGCGCGGTCGGCCCGTATTGGCGCGGATAGCGCCAGGCGCTGAGCTGGCGCGGATTCTCGACCGCGACGCCGGGCGCGCTCGCCGCCAGCCAGTACACCTGCAGCAGGCCCGGCGCATCGCCGTGGCCGATCGCGGTGGCGGCGGGGTAGCCGTCCGCGAAGTGCGTCGTCATGCCGCGCGCGCGGCCGCTGCAGAAGCGCCGGTAGTGCTCGGCGTCGCCCTCGCCGGCATTGATCGCGCCGAGGTAGTTCCAGATGCGCTGCACGTGGCGCTCCGGACGCGCCGCGGTGAACGCGCCGAGCCGGCGATAGGCGCGTTCGGCGGCGGCCTCGGCGCCGCCGCACGCGGCCTCGTCCAGCTCGATCGCCGCGTACAGCCAGCCGCCGCCGGCCGCCCAGCGCAGCTCGCCGTCGCGGCCGCAGGTCACCGCCGCATCGACCTCCCAGCTTTCCCGCGGCACGACGTCCTGCAGCGGCGCCAGCGGCACGCGCAGCGCGCGCGGATCGGCGCAGGCGGGCGCCCCGGCGCCGAAGCCGAGCAGCGCCAGCGTGCCGGGACGGTCGAGCAGCCGCTGCGGGTCGTCGTCGCGATAGCGCACCGTGAACGGCGCAGGCGCGCTCATCGCGCCTCCGACGGGCGGGCACAAAGTGGACGGACGCGGGCGGCCATGCGATTTCGAGTCGGCAAAGCTGCCTATGATACACTTCAAGGTCGTGTCGCCAGGGGGGCGGCACCGGAGCAAGCGTGCATGACCGAGCAGACCGCAGCCGAGCGCGAGCTCGCCGAACTGATCGTCGCCAGCCTCAACCTCGACAGCGTCGCCCCGGCCGAGATCGGCCCGGACGCGCCGCTGTTCGGCGGTACGCTGGGCCTGGACTCGATCGACGCCCTGGAGATCGCGCTGGCGGTGTCCAAGCGCTACGGCTTCCAGTTGCGCTCGGACAACCCCGACAACCGGCGCATCTTCGGCAGCCTGCGCGCGCTCGCCGAGCACATCCAGCAGCATCGTCCGCAGTGATGAACGTGCGCGGCGCGTCCGCCGTCGCGCTCGTGCTGGCCTGGCCGCTGGTGGCGCACGTCGCCGTGACCCGCCGCGACCCGCGCAGCGCCGCACTTTGGGTGCTGGCGCTGATCAGCCTGCCGTTGCTGCCCGCACTGCTGCGCATGCGGCCGTGGGCCTGGCTGGCGTGGTGCGCGGCGGCGCTGGCGCTGTGGGCGCTGGCGCGCGCGGACCTGGCGAGCCTGCCCGCCTACCTGCTGCCCGCGCTGGTGCCGGCCGCCGGCGCCATCGCGTTCGCCGACAGCCTGCGCACCGGCGCGGAGCCGCTGGTGACCCGCTTCGTGCGCATCAGCGAAGGCGCCGCCGCGGCCGCCGATCCCGCGGTGCGCCGCTACACGCGCGCGGTGACGCGCTTCTGGGCCGGGCTGCTGGCGGCGCTGGCCGCGCTGGCGCTGGGCCTCGCCCTGCTGGCGGTGCCGGACGGCCTGCTCGCCGGCTTCGGCATCGCGCCGCGCTGGCCGCTGCCGCGCGAATACTGGAGCCTGTGGGTGAACGGCCTCGCCTACCTCGTGCTGGCGCTGGCCTTCGTGCTGGAATACGCCTTGCGCCGCCGCGTGCTCGCACACATGCCGCGGCGCGGGTTCGCCGCGTTCCTGCAGGAGCTGGCGCGGCACTGGCCGGAGCTGCGCCGACGTTCATGAGCGCCACCTACCGCGAGAGCTTCCGCATCGGCGCCGATCACCCGGTGCTGCCCGGCCACTTCCCGGGCCGGCCGTTGGTGCCCGGCGTGCTGCTGCTGGAGCACGTCGCGCTGGCGCTGGCGCACTGGCGCGGCGAGCGCCTGGCGCGCGTGGTCGAGGCCAAGTTCGCCGCGCCGCTGCTGCCCGACGAGGAGGCCACGGTGGAACTCGCCGACGCCGGCGCGCGGGTGCGCTTCGCGGTGCGCCGCGGCGACGTGCTGCTGGCGCGCGGCCAACTGGAGGGCGCGCCATGACCGTCGCGCAATGGCAGGGCCGCAAGGAAGGCGGCGGGCGCTTCGCGCTGTGGCTGATCCGCAGCATCGGCCTGACCTGCGGGCGCGGCGTCGCGCGCCTGATCCTGTATCCGATCACGCTGTACTTCTTCTTCCGCCGCGGCCACGAGCGGCGCGCCTCGCGCGCGTTCCTGACCCGCGCGCTGGGCCGCCCGGCCGGCGTGCCCGACGTGCTGCGCCACATCCATGCGTTCGCCTCGATCACGCTCGACCGCGTGTTCCTGCTGGCGCGCGGCATGCGCGGCTTCGACATCGACATCGTCGGCATGGAGGCGCTGGAGCGCCGCCTCGACGGCGGCCGCGGCGTGCTGCTGCTGGGCGCGCACGTCGGCAGCTTCGAGGTGCTGCGCGTGCTCGCGCTGAAGCGCCCGCAGGTCCCGCTGCGCGTGGTGCTGGACAAGGCGCAGACGCCGGTGATGACCGAGCTGCTGGAAGCGCTGGCGCCGGACATCGGCAACAACGTGATCGACGCCTCGCGCGGCAGCACCGACGTGGTGCTGGCGATGCACGAGGCCGCGCAGCGCGGCGCGATGGTGGCCCTGCTCGGCGACCGCGGCCGCGCCCACGAGGCGATGCGGCGCGTGCCCTTCTTCGGCGAGCCGGCGCCGTTCCCGGCCGCGCCCTGGCTGATCGCCTCGACGCTGCAACTGCCGGTGGTGCTGTGCTTCGGCCTGTACCTCGGCGGCAACCGCTACCGGCTGATGTTCGAGCCGTACGCCGAGGATACGACGATCCCGCGCGCCGGACGCGATGCCGCGCTCGACGCGCTCATCCGCGGTTACGCCGCGCGCCTGGAGGCCATGGTGCGCGAGCATCCCTACAACTGGTTCAATTTCTATGATTTCTGGCACGACCCTGCGCCTGACGGCGGCGCTGACCCTGGCCGCGCTGATCAGCCCGACCTGCGCGGCGGCCACCTCGCCTGACGCGCTGGTGGCGTCGCTGGCGCGGCCCGCGCCGGCGCGCACCGCGTTCGCCGAGGTGCGCTTCCTCGGCATGCTGGAGCGCCCGCTGGTGCTGACCGGCGAGCTTGCCTGGCTGGGCGGCGACCACCTGCGGCGCAGCGTCGCGACGCCCTACCGCGAGCAGTCCGACATCGCCGACGGCACGCTGCGCGTGCAGCGCGGGCAGCGACCGCCGCGCGAGGTGTCGCTGGCGCGCGCGCCCGAACTGAAGGGCCTGCTGCTGAGTTTCCAGGCGCTGCTTTCGGGCGACGCCGCCGCGCTCGCCGACGCGTTCGAGGTGCGCGCCGACGGCGACGCCGCGCGCTGGACCCTGCACCTGGTGCCGCGCGACGCCGCGCTGCGCCGGCGCGTGACCGCGATCACCGTCGACGGCGCCGAACGCGAGCCGCGCTGCATGCGCCTCGACGAGGCCGACGGCGACCGCAGCGTCACCCTGTTCGGCGCCGCCGCCGAACCGCTGCCGACGCCGCACGCGACCCGCGCCGAACTGGACGCGCGCTGCCGCGGGACCGCCGCGCGGTGAGCCTGCGCGCGCGCCTCGTCCTGCTCGCGCTGTGGCTGGCGGCGCTGGCCACGCTCGGCGTCGGCGTGATCGCGCGCCTGCACGTCGGCACCGACCTGCGCAGCTTCATGCCGCCGCCGGCCACGGCCGACCAGAAGCTGCTGATGGACGCGATCGGCGAAGGGCCGGGCTCGCGCCTGCTGCTGATCTCGCTGTCCGGCGCGCCGCCGGAACGCCTCGCCGCGCTGAGCCGCGGCCTGGCCGCGGCGCTGCGCCGCGATGCGCACTTCGCGCAGGTCGGCAACGGCGCGTTCGACGCCGACCTGCTCGACAACAAGCTGCTGCCCTACCGCTACCTGCTGTCGCCGACGCTGGACGCGCAACCGCTCGACGCCGCGTACCTGCGCGACCAGCTCGAACAGCGCCTGGACGATCTCGGTTCGCCCGCCGCGGCGCTGTTGAAGCCGCTGCTGCCGCGCGATCCGACGCTGGAAACGCTGAAGCTGGCCGAACGCTGGGCGCCGCCGAAGTCGCCCGAGCTGCGCGACGGCGTGTGGTTCTCGCCGCAGGGCGAGGCGCTGCTGGTCGCGCAGACGCGCGCGTCCGGCTTCGACCCGGCCGCGCAGGGTGTGGCGCAGGATGCACTGCGCCGCGCGTTCGCTGCGTTGCCCGACGCCGCCGCCGCGACGCTGGCGCTGAGCGGGCCGGGCTACTTCACCGTGATCGTCAACGCCAGCACGCGCGCCGAGGCCGACCGCATCGGCCGCGTCACCACGCTCGGCTTCCTGCTGATGCTGCTGGCCGCCTACCGCAGCTTCGCCGTGCTCGGCATCACCGCGCTGCCGCTGGCGAGCGGCGCGCTGGCCGGACTGGCTGCGCTGGTGCTGGGCTTCGGCGAGGTGCATGGCATCACGCTGGCATTCGGCTTCACCCTGCTCGGCGTCGCCCAGGAATATCCGATCCGCGTGCTCAGCCACCGCCGCGCCGGCGCCACCGCGCTGGCCAGCGTGCGCGACCTGTGGCCGCTGTTGCTCACCGCGATCGCCTCGGCCTGCATCGCCTACCTCGCGTTCTACGCCTCCGGCGTGACCGGCCTGAAGCAGCTCGCCGTGTTCACCATCGTCGGCCTGCTGGTCGCCGGGCTCGCCACCCGCTATCTGCTGCCGCGCGTGCTGCCGGCGCGCTTCCGCGACGCCGCCGACATGCCCGGCCTGGGCGCGCTGTGGCGGTGGCTGCGGGCGCTGCCGCGGCCGCGCTGGCTGCCGGCGCTGCTGGCCATCGCGGCCGCCGCGACGATCGCGCTGGCGCCGGGGCCGTTCTGGCAGAACGACCTCGCCGCGCTGACCCCGGTGCCGCAGCCGCTGCTGGCGCGCGACGCCGCGCTGCGCGGCGCGCTGGGCGCGCCCGACGTGCGCTACCTGCTGGTGCTGCAGGCGGCCGACGCCGACGGCGTGCTGGCGCTGTCCGAACGCCTGGCGCCGCAGCTCGACGCGCTGGTGGCGCGCCGCGCGCTGGACGGCGTCGAGCTGCCCTCGCGCTACTTGCCCGGCGTCGCCACGCAGCGCGCGCGCCAGGCGAAGCTGCCCGATCGCGCGACGCTCGAGGCCGCGCTGGCGGAGGCGCAGGTGGAATTGCCGTTCAGGCCGGATCTGTTCGCGCCGTTCGTCGCCGACGTCGAGGCCGCGCGCACGCTGCCGCCGCTGACGCCGGCGGCGTTCGCGCGCACGCCGCTGGGCGCGCGCCTCGACGCCATGCTGGTGCCGCGCGACGGCCGCTGGCTAGGCCTCGCCACGCTGATCGGCGTGCGCGACGCGGCGGCGCTGCGGGCCTGGACCGCGACCACCGGCGGCGCGGCGCGCCTGCTCGACCTCAAGGCCGCCTCCGAATCGCTGGTCGCCGCCTACCGCGCGCGCATCCTGCGCGCGCTCGCCGTCGCCGCCGTGCTGCTGGTGCTGACGGTGACGCTGGCGCTGCGCGGCGCGCGCCGCGCCTGGCACGTGCTGGCGCCGATGACGCTGGCGACCTTCCTGGTGCTGGCGGTGCTGCGCGGCGCGGGCGTGCCGCTGTCGCTGTTCCACCTGGTCGCGCTGATCCTCGCCGCCGGACTCGGCCTGCACTACGCGCTGTTCTTCGAGCGCGACACCGGCGATGCCGCCGAGCAGCGCCGCACGCTGCACGCCACGCTGGTGTGCGTGGCCTCCGCGGTGCTGGTGTTCGGCATGCTGGCGTGGTCGTCGCTGCCGGTGCTGCGCGCGATCGGCCTGACCGTCGCGCTCGGCGTCGGCTTCCACTTCTGCCTGTCGATCCTGATGGCGCCGCATGCTCGACAAGACTGACTGGGCGCACCTGATCCCGCACGCCGGCGCGATGGTGCTGCTGGACGCGGTGCTGGCCTGCGATGCGACGCACATCCACGCGCTGAGCGAAGCGCACCTGCGCGCCGACCACCCGCTGCGGCGCGACGGCCGCATCCACGCGGTGCACCTGTGCGAAGTCGGCGCGCAGGCGATGGCGGTGCACGGCGCGCTGCTGGCGCGCGACCGCGGCGAAACCGCGCCGCGTCCCGGCCTGCTGGTGGCGCTGCGCGACGTCGTCCTGCACGTGGACACGCTGGACGGCATCGCCGATGCGCTCGACGTGCATGCCGAATGCCTGCTCGCCGACGCCGGCGGCGCGCAGTATGCGTTCCGCGTCGAGCACCGCGGGCGGATACTGGCCGCAGGCCGCGCCGCGGTGATCCATCCGTCGGGAGGTTCCGCATGAACGCAACCGCATCCCCGCGCCGCGCGCTGGTCACCGGCGGCAGCGGCGACCTCGGCGGCGCGATCTGCCAGGCGCTGGCGGCGCAAGGCTGGCACGTGATCGTGCACGCCCACGCCAACGGCGAGCGCGCGCGCGACGTGGTCGAGGCGATCCGCGCCGCCGGCGGCCGCGCCGAGGCGGTGGTCTTCGACGTCACCGACGCCGACGCCGCGAACGCCGCGCTGGAGACCCTGCTCGCCGCCGGCCCGATCCACGCGCTGGTGCACAACGCCGGCATCCACGACGACGCGCCGCTGGCCGGCATGCGTGCCGGGCAGTGGCACCGCGTGATCGACGTCTCGCTGCACGGCTTCTTCCACGCGGCGCAGCCGCTGCTGCTGCCGATGGCGCGCGCGCGCTTCGGCCGCATCGTCGCCATCGGCTCGGTCGCCGCCGTGCTGGGCAACCGCGGCCAGGCCAACTACGCCGCCGCCAAGGCCGCGCTGCACGGCGCGGTGAAGTCGCTGGCGCGCGAGATGGGCTCGCGCGGCATCACCGCCAACGTGGTCGCGCCGGGCATCATCGCCGGGCGCATGACCGCGGGCCTGTTCGCCCCCGAGCAGATCCAGGCGCTGGTGCCCGCCGGCCGCGCCGGCACGCCGCAGGAAGTCGCCGCGCTGGTCGCCTTCCTGTGCTCGGACGCCGCCGCCTACGTCAACGGCCAGGTGATCGGGGTCAACGGCGGCATGGGCTGATTTGCGCTATAGGATCTGCACCCGCCAGGGGAAAAGGGAGCGGGCCGACAGGATCACCATCGAGAGGGGGAGATCGCCATGCCATACCGCATTCTTGCCGCCGTGCTCGCGCTGACCGGCGCCGCCTCGGCATCCGCCGCGGACGCGGTGGTCGTACCGAAGCCGGTGCCGTACGCCGAGGACAGCGACATCGCCGGCAACATCAAGCGCGAGTGCGACCTCGGCAACACGCTGGCGGACTACATCCGCGAGTACGCCGATAAACACCATGTCGAGGTGCGGTTCGCACCGGACGCAAAGCCGGAAGCGCCGGGACGCGTGCTGGCGGTCGAGATCCGCGACGCGGTCTCCTCCGGCAACGCCTTCCTCGGCCACCACAAGTCCACGAGCGTGCACGGCAAGCTCTACCAGGACGGCAAGCTGATCGGCAGCTTCAAGGACCGGCGCGACTCGATGGGCGGCGCCTTCGCCGGCTTCAAGGGGTCCTGCTCGGTGCTCGGCCGCACCGTGAAGGCCATCGGCGAGGACGTCGGCGCATGGCTGGCGCAGCCGACCATGGACGCCGAACTGGGCGATCTCGGCTAACCGCGCGGCGCACCCGCGGGCGGGGTGCGCCGCGGTGGCCGCCATGGCACGCCGCGTCCGCGCGCAGTGGCGCGCCGGCGCCGCCTGCGGCATGCTTCGATGCCGGAGCGACGGCGTGCGCCGCCGCCCGCCGAAGGAGGAGAGCCGCATGCGCAGCCCCGTCTTCGCCTCCCTGCCCGCACTCGCCGCGCCGGCTTGAGCGCGTCGCGCGGGCCCCACGCATGGCCTTCCGCAGCCTCACCGCGCGCATCGCGTTCTGGACCCTGCTGGCCAGCGCGCTGGTCTACCTGGCCGCGCTCGCGCTGATCTACTTCGGCGTGCACGCGATGCTGCTCGGCGGCGCCGGCGCGATCCTGACGCACGGCGAACTGGCGCGGCGCGCGGAGCTGCTGCTGGGCGGCGTGGGCGCACTGTCGCTGCTCGGCCTGCTCGCGCTGGGCGCGCTGGCCGTGCGCACCGGGCGGCGCATCACCCGGCCGCTGCGCGCGCTGAATGCCGACCTCGAGCGCGTCGCGCGCGGCGACCTCGACTCGCCGCTGACGCCGATCGACCGCCAGGACGAGCTCGGCCAACTGGCGCGCGCGGTCGACGCCATGCGCAGCGCGCTGAAGGCGCACATCGGCGAGCTGACCGCCGCGGTGCAGGCGCGCTCGCGCATGGACGGCGAGCTGCAGGCGGCGCGCGAGATCCAGCGCAGCATGCTGCCCGGCGGCGGCGCGCTGCAGCGCAGCGGCAGCGGCTTCGCGCTGTGCGCGCGGCTGATGCCCGCGCGCAGCGTCGGCGGCGATTTCTACGGCGTGTTCCGCCACGACACCCGCCACCTGTGCTTCGCGCTCGGCGACGTCTCCGACAAGGGCGTGCCGGCGGCGCTGTTCATGGCGCGCGTGGTCGGCCATCTGGAAAGCGCCGCACGCGACACGCTCGACCCGCAGCGCATCCTCACCCGGCTCAACGCCGAGCTGTGCCAGCGCAACGACAACCTGATGTTCGTGACCCTGTTCTGCGGCGTGCTCGACCTGGCCGAGGGCGCGCTCGCCTACGCCAGCGCCGGCCACGAGGCACCGCTGCTGCTGCGCGCCGACGGCGAGTGCGTGACCCTGCCGATCGCCGGCGGGCCGCCGCTGGGCGTCGATCCGGCCGCGCAGTTCGCCGCGCAGCGCTACGCGCTCGATGCCGGCGACCTGCTGCTCGCCTACACCGACGGCGTCACCGACGCACGCGCCGGCGGCGGCGGGCTGTTCGGCGAAGCGCGCCTGACCGCCGCGCTGCTCGCCGGCGAGCGCGCGCCGGCCGCCGCGGTCGAGCGCGTGCTGGCCAGCCTGCAGCGGCACACGCAGGACAGCGAGCCCGGCGACGACATCACCCTGTTCGCGCTGCAGTACCTGGCGATGCCGGCGGAAGGCCGCCACGCCGGCATGCGCACGCGCTTCGTGATGCCTGCGCGGCTGGACATGCTGGAACAACTGCTGGCGCGCGTGCAGGGCACGCTGGAGCGCGCCGGCGCGATCAGCGAGCTGGTGGTGGACGCGCGCCTGGTGCTGGAGGAGCTGCTGACCAACACCCTGCGCTACGGCTACGCCGACGGCGGCGCGCAGCACCATATCGCGGTGGCGGTGACGCTGACCCTCGACCAGCTCGAGCTGACGGTGGACGACGACGCGCCGCCGTTCGACCCGTTCACGCACCCGCTGGCCGACCCCGCGGCATGGGCCGACGGCGACGCCCGGGTCGGCGGGCTCGGCCTCTATCTGGTGCGGCGGCTGGCCTCGGTCGCCGAGTATTCACGCGCGGACGACCGCAACCGCACGCGGATCGTGCTGCCGCGCTGGCGCACGAAAACCACCGATCGCTGAGGGACTCGACATGGCGCTCGACATCCAGGCCGCAACCGATGCGCAGGGACGCTGCCGCATCGCACTGCACGGCATGCTCGACGCGGGCACCAGCCCGCTGCTGGATCGCGAACTCGAACGCGTGCTGCGCGACGGCACGCCTAGCGCGCTGGTGTTCGACCTGGCCGGGCTGGAATACGTGTCCAGCGCCGGCCTGCGCGTGCTGTTCAAGGCGCGCCGCGCGATGCAGCAGCACGGCGCGCCACTGCTGATGCTCAGCCCGCAGCCGCAGGTGCGCAAGGTGTTCGAGATCGTGCATGCGACGCCGGTCGACGAGATCTTCGCCAGCACCGCGGAACTGGACCGCTACCTCGACACCATCCAGCGCCGCATGCTCGGCGCCGGCGACGAGGACTGAGCGGCGGCGGGACGGCCTGCTCCCGCAGCGGCTTCCGCCGGCGCCGGACTACGCCGGCCGCGGGTCCGCGCACAGCGGCGCGGCGGCGCGCGAGCGCCGGTAGCTGGCCCAGACGTCGCCGTAGCGGATCACCTGGCCGATCGTGTAGGCGGTGATGCGGGTGACGTCGCGGATCGGGCGGAAGTGGCTGCTGCGCAGGCCGCCGGCATAGCGCGAGGCGATCGGCACCGAGACCACGCCGAGGCCGCGCGCGCGCGTCGCCGCGATCAGGATCGCCGCCTCGAACACGAAGCCCTCGGCCGGCAGGTCGACCAGCTCCAGCGCCGCGCGCGGGTAGTAGCGCTGGCCACTCTGCGTATCGGCGATCGGCCGCGCGCACGCCCAGGAGATGCCCCAGTCGGCGACCGCGTTGGCGCGCCGGCGCGACTTCGGCTGGCGCTCGCGGTCGAGCAGGCGCGCGCCGATCACGATGTGCTCGGGATAGCGCTGCGCGGCGGCGACCAGGCGCGGCACGTCCGCGGCGCTGTGCTGGCCGTCGCCGTCCATCGTCACCACCGCGTCGTAGCCGCGCTTCAGCGCCTCGCGGAAGCCGGTGCGCAGCGCCTCGCCCTTGCCGCACCGCTCGGGATGGCGCAGCAGCGTCACCGGCAGCGCGGCGACGATCTCCGGCGTGCGGTCGGTGGAGCCGTCGTCGACCACGATCACCGGCGCACCCAGCGCCAGCGCGGACTCGACCACGCCGCGGATGGCGCGCTCCTCGTCGAGGCAGGGAATCAGCACACACCAGCGTGCAGTGCTCATCGGTTCGGCTCCATGTGG
>NZ_JBDKSX010000079.1:0-21041 GCF_039680435.1 Mizugakiibacter sp.
CTTGCGGCAGCAGCGCGAGGCGAGCGGCGCCGTCGTCGGGCAGCGCCGCCAGCCACGCGTCCAGCGTCAGCGGCGCGTCGATGCCGGGCAGCCGCGCGCGCCCGCTCTGCTCGCAAGCGCTCACCGCCACCGCACGCCAGTGCGCGAGGCGCTTGTCGGCGCGCTCGCCGTCCAGGCGCACCTCGGTGCGCTCGCTGACGATCGGCACGATGCGCGCCGCGCCCAATTCGGTCGCCTTCTGCACGATCAGGTCCATCTTCTCGCCGCGCGCGATGCCCTGCACGAGCGTCAGCCGCAGCGGCGATTCCGGCAGCGCATCGCACCGCGCGTCCACGCGTGCCGTCACCGCGCGCCTGGCGATGGAAATCAGCGTCGCCGCGTAATCGTGGCCGCCGCCGTCGAACAGCACCACCGCATCGCCCACGCCCAGCCGCAGCACGCGCGCGACGTGCTCGCCGGCCTGCTCGGGCAGCGTCACTTCGGCGCCTTCGGCGAGCGGCGCGGCGACGTGGATGCGGATCTGGCGCATGAGCGTGGCGACGGACAGAGGACGCTTGATTGTACGTGGTCGCCCGTATCTGCACGCCTTCCTTTCCGCCATGCCCATGGACGTGTCGGGTCATGCGGCGAGGCCGGTTTTCTCGTCTCCCTCTCCCGCCTGGGCGGAAGAGGGGCGGGGTGAGGGTGGCGGCGCCGCAAGGCGCCCGCCGCGGGGCACCGGCAACGCCTGCGCGCATGGGATCGCGCGCCGGTCGCCTGCACGCAGGTTCCTGCGGGCGGCTTCCCGGCGCTGCCGCAACAGCAGGAATCGGATGGCGGCACCTACGCGGCGGTCCTACCGTGTCGCCATCCGAAACGGAGCCGCGCATGAAACTCCACGACTACCTTCCCTCGCAAAACGGCTGGAAAGTCCGCGCGCTCGCCGCGCAGCTCGGCATCGCGCTGGAGACCGAGCATGTGTCGATCTTCGAAGGCGGCGCGCGCACGCCGGCGTTCCTCGAGAAGAACCCGATGGGCGCGGTGCCGGTGCTGGAGCTGGACGACGGTCGCTGCATCGCCGAGTCGAGCGCGATCCTGTGCTTCCTCGCCGAAGGCTCGCCGCTGCTGCCGGCCGATCCGGCCGAACGCGGCCGCGTGCTGCAGTGGCTGTTCGCCGAGCAGAACCACATCGAGCCGGTGATCGGTTCGCTGCGCTACTGGACGCTGACCGGCAAGCTGCCGCGCCGCGCCGCTTCGCTGATCGACGCCAGGCGCGCCGCCGGCGAGCAGCGCCTGGACATGATCGAGCGCCATCTCGGCCGGCACCCGTTCCTCGCCAACGACCGCTACAGCATCGCCGACCTCGCCGTCTACGCCTACGGCCACCTCGCCGAGGATGCCGGCTTCAGCTTCGCGCAGCGTCCCGCCTGGCGTGCCTGGATGGCGCGCGTCGCCGAAGCCGCCGCGCCGCTGCCGCCGGTGGTGCCGTACGGCGTCGATCCGCATTCGTCGCGCGAGCTGTAGCGCCATATGCGCCGTAGGGCGGAACCGGCGCAGCCGGTTCCGCCGCTTGCCGAGGCGCGCGGAAGTCGCGGCGGAAGCCGCTTCGCGGATTCCGCCCTACGCGGCGACCGCGCGCTCGATGCCCTGCGTCGCCACGCCGACCATGAAGTCGATCTCGTCCTCGGTGATCACGTACGGCGGCATGAAGTAGACGACGTTGCCGAGCGGGCGCAGCAGGGCGCCGTGGTCGAGGCCGTGCAGGTAGACGCGCAGGCCGCGGCGCTCGTGCGCTGGCCAGGGCGTGCGCGTCGCCTTGTCCTGCACCAGCTCGACGGCGGCGATCATGCCGGTCTGGCGCACTTCGGCGACGTGCGGGCGGTCGGCCAACGGCGCCAGTTTCGCGGCGAGGTGCGCGGCCAGCGTGCGGTTGCGCTCCAGCACCGGATCGGTGCGAAAGATCTCCAGCGTGGCCAGTGCGGCGGCGCAGGCCAGCGGATTGCCGGTGTAGCTGTGCGAGTGCAGGAACGCCTTGCCGCTGCTGTATTCGGCGTAGAAGGCGTCGTACACGCGCTGCGTGGTCAGCACCGCCGACAGCGGCATGAAGCCGCCGGTCAGTCCCTTCGACAGGCACATGAAGTCGGGGGCGACGCCGGCCTGCTCGCAGGCGAACAGCGTGCCGGTGCGGCCGAAGCCGACCGCGATTTCGTCGGCGATGAAGTGCACCTCGAACTCGTCGCACAGCGCGCGCAGGCCGGCCAGGTAGCGCGGGTGGTACATGCGCATGCCGCCGGCACACTGCACCAGCGGCTCGACGATCACCGCGCAGACTTCGCGCGCGTGGCGCTCGAGGATCGCGCGCAGTTCGACCAGCCGGCGCTCGGCGAGCGCCTCCCACGATTCGCCGGGTTCGCGTTCGTAGGCATCCGGCGAGGGCGCCAGGATCGGCGTCAGCAGCAGCGGCGCGTAGGTTTCGCGGTACAGCGCCACGTCGCCGACCGACAGCGCGCCCAGCGTTTCGCCGTGGTAGCTGCCGGTCAGCGCGACGAAGCGGGTCTTCTCGCCGCGGCCGAGGTTGCGCCAGTAGTGGAAGCTCATCTTCAGCGCGACTTCGATCGCCGAGGAGCCGTTGTCGGCGTAGAACACGCGCTCGAGGCCGGGCGGCGTGATGCGCACCAGCGCCTCGGCCAGCTCCAGCGCGGCGTCGTGGGTGAAGCCGGCGAAGATCGCGTGCTCCAGGGTGTCGAGCTGGCGCTTCACCGCCGCGCCGATGCGCGGGTTGGCGTGGCCGAAGATGTTGGTCCACCAGGAGCTGATCGCGTCGAGGTAGCGGCGGCCGTCGTGGTCGTACAGCCACGCGCCTTCGCCGCGCGCCAGCGGGATCATCGGCACGGATTCGTGGTCGCGCATCTGCGTGCACGGATGCCAGACCACGGCGAGGTCGCGCGCGGCCAGCGCGGCGTTGCGGGAAGCGGGAAGGGCGTTCATGGCTTGCTATGATCCTCGCGTAACGCGCCGCGGCTCAAGTCGCGCGGCGTTTTTCCTTCCAGCCGAAGCCCGATGACACGCTCGCGCATCGCTCTCGTTGGCCTCGCCGTGCTGCTGCTGGCGCTTGCCGCGCTGCTGTGCTGCCTGCCCGCGCGCCTGGCGCTGCGGCTGGCCGGCGAGCGGCTGGGGCCGCTGCGGCTGGAGGGCGCGAGCGGCAGCCTGTGGCGGGGTCGCGCGGTGCAGGCATGGTGGGGGCCGCGCGCGCTGGGCGCGCTGGACTGGACGCTGGCGCGGGGCCCGCTGCTGGCCGGCCGCGTCGAATCCACCTTCGCGCTGCGCGCCGCGGACGGCTTCACGCTGGGCGGCGCGGCGGCGCGCGAGGGCGAACGCATCGACCTGCGCGAGGTGACGCTGGACCTGCCGGCTGCGCGGCTGGCGCCGCTGCTGGACGACGATCCGCTGCCGGTGCGCGGCGCGATCCGCGGGCGCATCGGCGCGGCGCGGCTCGTGCGCGGCTGGCCGACGCGGCTCGACGCGCAATTCGTCTGGCGGGACGCCGCGCTGGGCGCCGATGCGGTGCGGCTGGGCGACGTGGCGATCGTGACGGCGGTACAGCCCGACGGCAGCATCGGCGGCACGCTGCGCAACGGCGGCGGCGAGGTCGCGGTCGACGGCCGTTACCGCGTTCTGCCGCTGGGCTGGACGTTGCAGGCGAAGCTCGCGCCGCGCACGGACGATGCGCGCGTGCGCCGCGCGCTGGCGCGGTTCGGCAAGCCGGCGGCGGACGGCAGCGTGAGCCTGCGGATCAGGCATGGCGTGGTCTGGTGAGCACGTCCGACAAGATCCCCCTGCCCTGGAAGAGGGCAGGTCAGCGTCCGGCTGATATGCGCGCATCGGCGCCAGCGGACCCGCACCCACCATGCCTCTCGCCGAGGGAGAGGGGCCATTCCAGGAGCGCACGATGAGCGTGGATGCCGCTTTTCTCGACCGCGCGCTGGCGACGGCGCGCGAGGCCGCGGGCGCCGCGGCCGAGGTGTTGCGCCACTACTGGCGGCGCGAGGTGCAGGTCGAACTGAAGGCCGACGCCACGCCGGTCACGGTTGCCGACCGCGAGGCCGAGGCGGCGATCCGCGCGGTGCTGCGCGCGGCATTCCCCGACCACGCGATCTACGGCGAGGAACTCGGCCGCGACGGCGGCGGCGATTTCCTCTGGCTGGTCGATCCGCTGGACGGCACCAAGAGCTTCGTGCGGCGCACGCCGTTCTTCTCCACGCAGATCGCGCTGATGCACCGCGGCGCGCTGGTTGCCGGCGTGTCCTGCGCGCCGGTCTACGGCGAGACGATGTGGGCGCGCGCCGGCGGCGGCGCCTTCCTCGACGGCGTGCGCGCGCAGGTGGCCGACACGCGCGAACTGGCGCAGGCGTCGCTGTCCACCGGCAACGTCAAGACGCTGACCGCGGGCCCGCGCTGGGCGGCGCTGGGCGCGCTGATCCGCGACAGCAACCGCATCCGCGGCTACGGCGATTTCTGCCACTACCACCTGCTGGCGCGCGGCGGGCTGGACCTGGTGATCGAGTCCGACGTCAACATCCTCGACATCGCCGCGCTGGCGGTGATCGTGCGCGAGGCCGGCGGCGTGTTCACCGACCTCGACGGGCGCGAACTTTCGCCGGACACCACCAGCGTGCTGGCCGGCGTGCCGGCGATCCACGCCGAGGCGCTGCGCCGGTTCGCGCGGAGTGCGTGAGCAGCGCGGAACGGGCAGGGAGAGGGGGCGCGCGCAGCGCGGGACGATGATGCGCGGCCGTCCTGCGGACGGCTCCCCCTCACCCCGACCCCCGCCGGGGAGAGGGAGGCAAACGCGGTGCCGGGTTTCCGCTCGGCATCCGCCCGCATCGCGGCCAGGATCGCGGCGAATGTCTGCGGGATTCGTCATCCGCAGCCGCTACAATCGGCGCATGTCCCGCAAACCCCCCGTGATCCACGCCACTCGCCCGGTCGATGCCAGCCGCTTCCTGCGCGTCGAGCAGGTCGACCTCGAATTCTCCAACGGCGAGCGCCGCACCTACGAACGCCTGAAGGGTTCCGGCCTCGGTGCGGTGATCATCGTGCCGGTGCGCGATCCGGAAACGGTGCTGCTGATCCGCGAATACGGCGTCGGCGTGAACCGCTACGAGCTCGGCCTGCCCAAGGGCCGGCTCGACCGCGACGAGACGGTCGAACAGGGCGCCGACCGCGAGCTGAAGGAGGAAGTCGGCTGCGGCGCGCGCCAGCTCAGCGTGCTCGGCCGGCTGTCGCTGTCGCCGGCCTACATGACCCACGAGACCTACGTGGTGCTGGCGCAGGATCTCTATCCCGAGCGCCTGCCGGGCGACGAGCCGGAGGAACTGGAAGTGGTGCCGTGGAAGTTCGCCGAGCTGCACAAGCTGCTGGGGCGCGAGGACGTCACCGAGGGCCGCTCCATCGCCGCGCTGTTCATGGCGCGCGAATACCTCGCCGGCCGCTTCCGCCCGGCATGAGCACGCTGGAGCGCTACTGCCGCGAGGCGTCGCTGCTGGCGCGGCAGGCGGCCGCGGCCATCCTCGAGATCTACGCCGGCAGCTTCGGCGTCGAGCACAAGGACGACGCCTCGCCGCTGACCGCGGCCGACCTGGCCGCGAACCGCATCCTCGTCGACGGCCTGCGCGCGCTGACGCCGGACACCCCGGTGCTGTCGGAGGAATCCGCCGCCGCGCCGTGGAGCGAGCGGCAAGGCTGGACGCGCTACTGGCTGGTCGATCCGCTCGACGGCACGCGCGAGTTCATCAAGCGCAACGGCGAGTTCACCGTCAACGTCGCGCTGGTCGAAAACCACCGCGCGGTGATGGGCGTGGTGCTGGCGCCGGTGACCGGCGAGCTGTACCGCGCGACCGCGGGCGGCGGCGCGTTTCGCGAGCGCGCGCCGGGCGCGCTGCCCGAACCGCTGGCCACGCGCGCCGCGGCGCGGCCGCTGGTGGTGGCCGGCAGCCGCTCGCACGGCAATCCGCAGCAGGCGGCGCTGCTGGCCGCGCTGGGCGAGCACGTGCTGGTGCCGATGGGCTCCTCGCTGAAGTTCTGCCTGCTGGCGCGCGGCGACGCCGACTTGTACCTGCGCCTCGGCCCGACCAGCGAATGGGACACTGCCGCCGCGCAGTGCGTGCTGGAGGAGGCCGGCGGCGCGGTGCTCGACCTCGACGGTCGTCCGCTCAGGTACAACGCCAAGCAATCGCTGCTCAACCCCGACTTTCTCGCCGTCGGCGATCCGCGCGTGGACTGGACCGCGCGCCTGAAACAGGCCCCCGCGCCATGAACGACACGCGCCGCTACACGCTCGACGACCTGCTGGCGATCATGGCGCGCCTGCGCGACCCCGAGCGCGGCTGTCCGTGGGACGTGCAGCAGAACTTCGACACCATCGCGGCGTACACGCTGGAAGAAGCCTACGAGGTCGTCGATGCGATCGACCGCAAGGACCACGCCGCGCTGCGCGACGAGCTGGGCGACCTGCTGCTGCAGGTGGTGTTCCACGCGCGCATGGCCGAGGAGGCCGGGCTGTTCCGCTTCGCCGACGTGGTCGAGGCGATCGCCGACAAGCTGGTGCGCCGACATCCGCACGTGTTCGCCGACGCGCGCTATGCCGGCGTCGCCGAGCAGACCCGCGCGTGGGAGGCGATCAAGGCCGGGGAGCGCGCGTCCAAGGGCGAGCAGGACGCCAGCGCGCTGGCCGGCATCGCGCGCGGCCTGCCCGAATGGCAGCGCGCGCTGAAGCTGCAGCAGCGCGCGGCCACGGTCGGCTTCGACTGGCCCGGCCCGGGGCCGGTGCTGGACAAGCTGGAAGAAGAAATCGGGGAGGTACGCGCCGAGTTCGACGCCGGCGCGCCCGTCGAACGCTTCGAGGACGAGATCGGCGACGTGCTGTTCGTGATCGTCAACCTCGCCCGTCACGCCAAGGTCGATCCCTCGCGCGCGCTGCGCGGCGCCAACGCCAAGTTCGAGCGCCGCTTCCGGCGCATGGAAGCGCTCGCCCGCGCCGCCGGCGAAGCGCTGCCGGGCAAGACGCTGGCCGAGCAGGACGCGCTGTGGGATCGCGCCAAGGCCGAGGAGCGCGGCTGACGCGCCCTCGCGCCTGCGTCAATCGCGCCCGCGCTGCGGCGCCCCGTCCAGCCGCGCCAGGTTTTCGTCCAGGCTCTGCCTGAGCGTGGCGATCGCCTGATCCGCATTGGCCGGCTTCAGTTGCGCCCGCGCGAGGCGGTCGTAGACGTAGTTGCGCACGGTCGGGTTCCGCGTCTTCGCCAACACGTCCTTGTACAGCGCGGGCAGCTCCCTGGCGCGGCCTTCGATCAGGTACAGCCGCTCGATCCGGCGCAGGTCGCCGATCGCCGCGCGCGCGGGCGCGGCCTCGCCGCGCATGCGCATGCCGGGCATGCGGTGGCCGCCGAATCCGCCGGCTTGCACGGAGGCGCCGGCCGGGTCGGGCAGGGCGGCGCCGGGCGCGGCCAGGGCGCAGGGCGCGCCGCCGGCCACCAGCGTGCCGAGGACGAGGGCGAGGATGGTGTTGCGGGACATGGGGGTTCTCCTGTGGGATACGTTCCCACCGACCGGAAACGCGCCGGCGGCGGCCGGGTTGACCACCCTGCCATCGGTCATGGCCGCCGCGCTTAAACGCCGTACCGCCGGCGCGCATCCCATCGTCGTCTGCCACCCGGGAGTATCGCCATGCGTGCCCTGATCGCCCTCGTGCTGTTCGCCGTGCCCGTGCTGGCCGGCGCGGAAGAATGCCGCTACCACGCGGACCGCAATTTCGACCTCGATGCCGCCGGCCTGCGCAGCGTGGCGCTGCAGCTCGGCTCCAGCGACCTGGTGCTGGAAGGCGTGCCCGGCCTGAAGCGCGTCGAGGTGCGCGGCAAGGCCTGCGCCTCCGATCCGAAATGGCTGGACGGGCTGACCGTGCAGCAGCACCGCAGCGGCGACCGCCTGGACATCGCGGTCGACCGCCGCGATCGCGGCATCCACCTCAGCCTGTTCGGTTCCAGCTACGCCTACGTCGACCTGCACGTGCGCGTGCCGGCCGAGCTGGCCGCGGCGGTGAACAGCGGCTCCGGCGACGTCGAGGCGAACGGCGTCGCCGCGCTGGACTTCGACTCCGGCTCCGGCGACCTGCGCGCGCGCGCGATCGCCGGCGCGCTGACGCTGCGGCTCGGTTCGGCCGACGTCGAGGCCGACGACGTCGGCAGCGTCGACCTGCGCTCGACCGGCTCAGGCGACGTCCACGTCGACGGCGTGCGCGGCAACGTCGATGCCGGCCGCAGCGGCTCCGGCGACCTGCGCTTCCGCCACGTGCGCGGCAACGTGCGCGTGCAGTCGACCGGCTCCGGCGATGTCGAGGCCGGCGACGTCGGCGGCGACGTCTGGGTCGGCAGCACCGGCAGCGGCGACGTCAGCGTCGACGGCGTGCGCGGCAGCTTCACCGTCGAGTCCACCGGCAGCGGCGACGTCAGCCATCGCGGCGTCGCCGGCAAGATCAGCGTGCCGCGCGAGCGCGATTGAACGCGGCGCACGATGGCGCGTGCAGGCGTGGCGCGCCGTCGTTCCGATCTGCGCCGGAACGACGGCGCGGGCATGGCGCTTTTTCCCCGGTTCAGGCGCGCAGCGTGCGCTTCGCGCACGAACGGGCGTCGAAGGTTGCGGCGGCAGTGGGGCGTGCGCGCAGTGCATGCCACGCGGTTGCGCCCTTCCCCGGCCCCGTTACTCGTAGAAGATGAAAAACGCCGCCGCGACGATCAGCGCGAAGCCGACCAGGTGGTTCCAGCGGATCTGCGCGCCGAGGTAGAACACCGAGAACACCATGAACACCACCAGGGTGATGATCTCCTGGATGGTCTTCAGTTGCGCCGGGTTGTAGACGCCATAGCCGATGCGATTGGCCGGCACCTGCAGGCAGTACTCGAAGAAGGCGATGCCCCAGCTCGCCAGGATCACCGCCCACAGCGGGCGGCTGGTGAACTTGAGGTGGCCGTACCAGGCGAAGGTCATGAACACGTTCGAGCCGATCAGCAGGGCGATCGGGGCGAGGTGGCGGATCGGCATGGGCGGTGCTCCTTTCGGTTGCGCCCACGCTAGCAGCATCGGTGTGCCGGCGGCAGCGGCGCGGACGCGCGCGACCGCAACGACGCTCCCTGCAGGGCGGCCGTGGCCGCGACCGGGCGGCCGGAATTGCGGCAAGCGCTTTGAAGTCGCAACTTGCGTTCGGATCGCGACCGAGGTCGCCCCTGCGCGAAAGCGCGGCGATGTCGTCCGCCTACCCGCGGCGCAGCACCGCCAGCGGCGGCGTGCGCAGCACGCGCCGCGTGCCGGCGAGGCCGAGCAGCGTGACCGCGACGGCGGCGGCCAGCGCGGCGCCGATCAGCGGCGCGAGCGGCGGCACGAAGCCGTCCAGCTTCAGCACGCGCGCGGCGAACCACAGGCCCGCGCCGGCCGCGCCGCCCGCGGCGGTCAGCCCGGCGATCAGGCCGAGTGCGGCGAATTCCGCGGCGACCGCCGCGGTGAGCTGGCGGCCGCGCGCGCCCAGCGTGCGCAGCAGCGCGGCCTCGTGCCGGCGTTCGCGCGCGCTGGCCGACAGCGCGGCGGCCAGCACCAGCGCGCCGGCCAGCAGGCTGAAGCCGAGCACCCAGCGCACCGCGCCGGTGACGCGGCCGATGATGTCGCGGATGCGGTCGAGCAGCGCGTTGACGTCGATCAGGGTGAGGTTGGGATGCGCGCGCGCGACCGCGGCCAGCGCATCGCCGCGGCCCTTGTCCAGGTGGAAGCTGGCGATCCAGGTGTGCGGCAGCTCGGCGGCGTGCGCGGGATCGAGCAGCAGGAAGAAGTTGACGCGGAACGAGCTCCAGTCGACGCCGCGCAGGCTGGTGATGCGCGCGGTCAGCGCGCGATCGCCGACCGCGAAGGTCAGCGTGTCGCCGAGCTTCAAACCGAAGGTCTGCGCCCAACCGCGGTCCACCGACACCTCGGCTTCGGTCGGCTGCGGCGCGAACCAGCGGCCGGCGGCCACGTGGTTCGCCTGCGGCGCGAACCAGCGGCCGGCGGCCACGTGGTTCGCCTGCGGCAGCGCCGCGCTCCACGACAGCCTGAGCTGGTTGTCCAGCCACTCCTTCGCGCGTGGATCGGCGAAATCCTCGGCGCGCGGCGCGCGACCGTTGATCGCCGCGAGCTTGCCGACGGCCAGCGGCAGCATGTTGAGCTGATCGGCGCCGACGTGCGCAAGCTCCGCGCCGAGCGCCTCGCGCTGGTCGTCCTGCAGGTTCAGCACGAACCAGTTGGGCGTGTCGGCCGGCAGTTCGCGGCGCCAGCCATCCAGCAGCGCCGGCGCGACCACGGCGAGCAGCAGCAGCGCGGTGAGGCCGAGCGCGATCGCGGTGGCCTGCACCAGGGTCAGGCCGCGCCGCCGCGCCAGCGACGACAGCCCCAGCCGCAGCGCCGGATGCGCGCCGGGCGCCAGGCGCCGCGCCAGCGCCAGCAGCAGCGCCGCCAGCGTGCCCGCGGCCAGCGCCACGCCGCCGAGGCTGCCGGCAAGGATGCCGGCCACGCGCAGCGAGCCGCTCTCGGCGGCGATCAGCAGCACGGCGACCAGCAGCGGCACCAGGTACAGCACGTCGAAGCGGCGCACGCGCCGGTCCTGCGTGCGCCGAAATACCGCCACCGGTGGTACCTCGGCGAGGCGCGCCAGCGGCGGGAAGGCGAAGCCGGCCAGCACGGCGAGGCCGGCGCCGGCGGCGGCCAGCACCGGCGCCAGCGGCAGTGCGGCCTGCGTCTGCGGGAACAGGCCGTGCGCCAGCGCGAACACGCCCTCGGCCAGGCCCAGCGCCAGCGCGCCGCCGAGCGCGGCGGCGGGCAGCGCGATCAGCGTGAGGATCAGCGCCAGCGTCGCCAGCACCTGCCGGCGCGGCGCGCCCAGCGCGCGCAGCAGCGCCACCTCGTCGGTCTTGCGCCGCGCATAGCGCTGCGCGGCCAGCGCGATCGCCACGCCGGCCAGCAGCGCGGCGAGCAGCGCCGCCAGGCGCAGGAACGCCTCGCCGCGATCGAAGGCCGCGCTCAGGCGCTCCTGCGTCTTCGCCGGCGTGAGGATCTCGCCGCCGGCCGGCAGGCGCGGCTCCGCGTAGCGCTGGAACGCCGCCAGCGCGGCCGGCGCGCCGGCCAGCATCAGGCGATGGCGCGCGCGGCTGCCGACGCCGAGCAGGCCGGCGGCTTCGGCGTCGCCGAGGTTCATCAGCACGCGCGGCGCCAGCGCGAACAGCTCGCCGCCGTCCGGTTGGCGCACCAGCTCGGCCGCGATCGCGAGATCGCGGCCGCCGAGCTGCACGCGCTCGCCGACGCGCAGGCCGAGCGCGACCAGCGCGCGGTGATCGAGCGCCACGCTGCCCGCGGCGATGCCGTGGCCGGCATAGCCGCGGCCGTCCGCGCCGCCGAGCTGCAGCGTGCCGCGCAGCGGATAGGCATCGTCGACCGCCTGCACGTCCAGCAGCTGGCTGCGATCGCCGGCGAAGGCGACGCTGGGAAAGCTCGCCGCGGCGCCGACTTCGAGGCCGAGCGTGCGCGCCTGTGCCGCCAGTTCGGCCGGCAGCGGCGCGCGTGCGCTGACGCCGAGGTCGCCGCCGATCAGTTCCGCCGCGCTGTCCAGCAGCGCGCGTTCGACCCTTGCCGCCAGCGTCGCCACCGCGCCCAACGCGGCCACCGCCAGCACCAGCGCCAGCGCCAGCGTGCGCAATTCGGGCAGGCGCCATTCGCGGCGCAGGGTGCGCAGGGCCAGCCGCAGCGTGTTCATGCCGCCGCCTTCAGGCGGCCGCCTTCCAGTTCGATCACGCGGCCGCAGCGCTCGGCCAGCTTGAGGTCGTGGGTGACCAGCACCAGGGTGGTGCCGTGCGCATGGTTCAGCTCGAACAGCAGGTCGCCGACCGCGCGGCCGGTACGCTGGTCGAGGTTGCCGGTGGGCTCGTCGGCGAACAGCACGCGCGGCCGGTGCACGAACGCGCGCGCCAGCGCGACGCGCTGCTGCTCGCCGCCGGAGAGCTGGTAGGGATAGTGGCCGCGGCGCGCGTCCAGCCCGACGGAGGCCAGCGCGGCGCGGGCGCGCTCGCGCGCGTCGTCGGCGCCGTCCAGCTCCAGCGGCAGCATCACATTCTCCTCCGCGGTCAGCGCCGGCAGCAGGTGGAACGACTGGAACACGAAACCGACCAGGCGCCGGCGCAAATCCGCGCGGCCTTCCTCGTCCAGCGCCTCCAGCGCGTGGCCGTCCAGCTCGACGCTGCCGGCGCTGGGCACGTCGAGGCCGGCGAGCAGGCCGAGCAGGGTGGTCTTGCCGGAACCGGAGGCGCCGACGATGGCGATGCTCTCGCCGTCGCCGACATCGAGGTCGACGCCTTCGAGGATGTCCAGCCGCCCTCCGGGGCCGATCACCGACTTGCCAAGACCGCGCGCGCTCAGTAAAGGTGGGCTCATGCGTCGAATCCTCGTGGTCCTGCTGTTGGTGGTCGCCTCCGCCGCGGCGCTCGCCGCGCCGCGGCCGGTGCTGGTGCTGGGCGACTCGCTTTCGGCCGCGCACAACATTCCGGTCGAAGCCGGCTGGGTGCATCTGCTGGAAGTCCGCCTGCGGGAGATGAAGGCGCCGAGGCCGGTGATCAATGCCAGCGTCAGCGGCGCGACCACCGCGGACGGCATGAGCCGCCTGCCGACGCTGCTGAAGGAGCACCGGCCGGCGCTGGTGATCCTGGAGCTCGGCGCCAACGACGGCCTGCGCGGCCTGTCGCTGGCGGAGATCCGCGCCAACCTCGAGGCGATGATCCGCGCCTGTCGCGCCGCCCGCGTCGAGGTGCTGCTGGTCGGCATCGAGCTGCCGGTCAACTACGGGCCGCAGTACCGCGACGGCCTGCGCGCGCTCTACCGCGACCTCGCCGCGCAGCACCGCCTGCCGCTGGTGCCGTTCCTGCTGGACGGCGTGGCGCTGAAGCCGGAGCTGATGCAGGACGACGGCCTGCACCCGACGGCCGCCGGCGAGCCCGCGGTGCTGGACAACGTCTGGCAGGCGCTGGCGCCGCGGATGGCGCGGCTGCGCTGAGCGCGCCGCGGTCGTGACCATGCGCCCATGCCGGCGCCGCGCGCGTGGCTATACTCCCGGCTTACCCTGGGGAGTCGCGCCATGAAGCTGCATCATCGTCTGCTTGCCGCCACGCTCGTCTTTTTCGGAGCCGCCGCCATGAGCCACGCCGCCACGCCCGTCCTGGTCATCCACGGCGGCGCGGGCGTTATCAAGAAGGACATGAATCCGGCCAAGGAGAAGGCGATTCGCGCAGTCCTGAGCGAAGCGCTGCGCCACGGCTACGCCCAATTGAAGGCCGGCAAGCCGGCGCTGGATGCCGTCACCGCGGCGATCACCGTGCTCGAGGACGACCCCAACTTCAACGCCGGCAAGGGCGCGGTGTTCACCCACGACGGCAAGAACGAGATGGACAGCGCGATCATGGACGGCGCCACCCTGCGCGCCGGCGCGGTCGCCAACGTGCACCACGTGAAGAATCCGATCCTGCTGGCGCGCGCGGTGATGGAGCACTCCCCGCACGTGATGCTGGTCGGCGACGGCGCCGAGGCGTTCGCCAGGCAGCAGGGCATCGCGCTGGTCGACGCGTCGTACTTCCGCACCGAGGAGCGCTGGCAGCAGTTGCAGAAGGCGCTGAAGGAGGACGCGGCGAAGCAGCCGCACGCCGACGTCGAGACCGCCAAGCACTTCGGCACGGTCGGCGCGGTGGCGCTGGACGCCCAGGGCCATCTCGCCGCCGGCACCTCCACCGGCGGCATGACCGACAAGCGCTGGGGCCGCGTCGGCGATTCGCCGATCATCGGCGCCGGCACCTACGCCAACGCCAAGTGCGCGGTGTCCGGCACCGGCTGGGGCGAGTTCTACATGCGCACCGTGGCCGCGCACACCATCTGCATGCGCGTGGCCGAGATGGGCCAGCCGGTGAAGCAGGCGGCCGAGGACGTGATCAACCGCGAGATCCCCGCGCTCGGCGGCGATGGTGGCGCGATCGTGCTCGGCGCCGACGGCAGCTTCGCCACGCCGTTCAACACCGACGGCATGTTCCGCGGCTGGATCGGCGCCGACGGCGTGCCGCACGTGGCGATCTACAGCGACGAGACCGGCGGCCGCCCGTAGGCGCCTGCCGTAGGAGCCTGCGTGCAGGCGATCTCGACCACCTGAGCCGATGCCGGGAGTCCGCGCGTCCATGACCATCGACGTCTGCCTCGCCGGCGCCACCGGCTGGGCCGGTTCCGAGCTGGCGCGCGGCATCGCCGCCTGCGCGGATCTGCGCCTGGTCGGTGCGGTCGCGCGCACGCAGGCAGGGCGCGTGCTCGGCGACGCGATTGGCGATGCGCGGCTGGCCTGCCGCGTGTCGGCGAGCGCAGAGGAAGCGCTCGCCGAACCTTGCGACGTGTTCGTCGAGTACACGCAGCCGGACAGCGCGAAGGGCAACGTCCTCGCCGCGCTGGCGCACGGCGCGCATGTCGTCGTCGGCACCTCCGGCCTGGGCGCCGCCGACTACGCCGAGATCGACGTCGCCGCGCGCACGCACGGCCGCGCCGTGCTGGCCTGCGGCAACTTCGCGCTGACCGTGGTGCTGCTGCAGCGCTTCGCCGAGATCGCGGCGAAGCACGTGGCGCAGTGGGAGATCGTCGACTACGCCAGCGACGCCAAGCCGGACGCGCCCAGCGGCACCGCGCGCGAACTGGCGGATCGCCTGGCGAAGGTGCGCGCGCCCGCGCCGACGGTTCCGGTCGCACAGACGCAGGGCGTGAAGGCAACCCGCGGCGCCACGCTCGCCGGCACGCAGGTGCATTCGATTCGCCTGCCCGGCTTCGTGATCGGCGCCGAGATCATCTTCGGCATGCCCGACCAGAAGCTGACGATCCGCCACGAGGCCGGCAACAGCGCGCGCCCGTACGTGGACGGCGCGCTGCTGGCGATCCGCCGCGTGCACACGCTGGCGGCCGGCCTGCACCGCGGCCTGGACGCGGTGCTCGAGCTGTAAGCGGGCGGGTTCCCGCGCCGCGGATGGCCGCGGCGAAAGCCAGCGTGCGCTTTGCGCACCAGCGATGCGCCCTGTCCGTGCGCGAAGCGCACGCTACGGCTTGCGTTGCGGCGGCTTCAGTCGTCGCCGAGCGGACGCTCGCGCACCGGCCGCTTGGCCAGCTTGCGCTGCAGGGTGCGGCGGTGCAGGCCGAGCCGGCGCGCGGCCTCGGAGATGTTGCCGTCGCATTCGGCCAGCACGCGCTGGATGTGCTCCCACTCCAGCCGCCGCAGCGGCGGCGGCGCGTCGGGCAGGGCGGGCTCGGCCTCGATGAGCGGGTCGCGCGCGTCGCCCTCGGCGAGCGCGCGCACCACCGCGTCGGCGTCGACCGGCTTGGCCAGGTAGTCGTGCGCGCCGCGCTTGATCGCCTCCACCGCGGTGGCGATCGAGGCGTAGCCGGTCAGCAGCAGGATGCGCGCGCGCGGCGCCAGCGTGCGCAGCTCGGGGATCAGGGCGAGGCCGTTCTCCTCGCCGAGCTTGAGGTCGAGCACGATCGCGTCGGGGCGTTCCGCGCGCGCGGCGTCGCGCGCCGCCGCGGCGTTCTGCGCGACGCTGACCGTATAGCCGCGGGCACCGAGCGCGCGCGCCAGCACGCGCACGAACACGGCATCGTCGTCGACGATCAGCAGGCGTTCTTTGCTCTCGTTCAAGATCGATCTCCCACCGCGCTCAGCGGTAAACGCAGACACATTTCGGCACCGCCGTCGGGGGCGCGGCCCAGCGCAAGCTCGCCGTCCAGGCGCTCGGCGGTGGCTTCGGCCAGCGCCAGGCCGAGGCCGAGGCCGTCGTGCTTGCGCGAATAGCCGAGCATGGTCGCACTGCGCGAGTCCTCGGTGAAGCCCGGACCGTAGTCGCGCACGCGCAGCTCGATCCAGCCGCGCTCGCGGCGCGCGGCCAGGCCGACGCGGTCGGAATCGTTCAGCGCGGAGGCATCGGCGGCGTTGTTGAGCAGGTTGATCAGGGCGTGGCGCAGCCCGGGCTGCACGCGCAGCGGCAGCGTGGCGTCGGCCTCGCCGATCTCGACGCTGGCCTCGGCCTCCGGGCGCAGCAGGCGGAAGCGTTCCATGCAGTCGTGCAGGAATGTGCCCAGCGTGGTGCGCTCCGGCGTCTGCGTCAGCTGCATGTTGCCGAAGCTGGCCATCTCGCGAAGGATGCCGCGGCAGCGCTCGACCTGGCCGGCCAGCAGGTCGAGGTCGTCGGCCAGCGCGGCGTCGCCGCCACGCTCGCGCTTCAGCTCGGTGAGCAGGGTGCGCATGGTCGACAGCGGCGTGTTCAGCTCGTGCGCCGCGCCGGCCGCCTGGGTGGCGATGGCGAGGATGCCCTCGTCGCGCAGCGCACGCTCGCGCACGCGCTGCACCTCGTCCTGCTGCGCGCGCAGCGCGGTGGCGAGGCGGGCGGTGAACACGCCGAGCAGCAGCGCGGCGATCGCGAAGTTGACCGCCATGCCGGTGACGATCAGGTGGAAGTCGCCGTAGCCGGCCGTCTGCAGGTGCGGCAGCGGCAGGTACCAGCGCATCAGCAGCAGGTAGGCGAGGCCCGCCAGCGTGGCGACCGCGGCCACGCCGCGCGTGGACAGCGCCGCGGCGGCCAGCGCGATCGGCACCAGCAGCAGGGTCACGAACGGGTTGCTGGCGCCGCCCGTGTGGTAGAGCAGGTAGCCCAGCACCAGCGTGTCGACCGCGATGTGCGCGACCGCCTCGATCTCGCTGACGTGCCACGGGCGGCCGAGCCGCCAGGCCGCCAGCGCGGCGAACGCCGAGAGCACGCCGATGCCGGCGAACAGTTGCGGCTGCGGGATGTCGAGGCCGAGGCCGTAGGCGACCACCAGCACCGCGGCGCTCTGGCCGGCGATCGCGGTCAGGCGCAGCCAGGCCAGCGTGCGTACCAGCGCGCGCGGGCCGAGGCGTGGATGCGAGCGAGGAGGATTCATTCGGGGACGGCTCCGGGCAAGCGCATAGCTTACCGTCTCGAGCGCCGGAAACGATCCGAAGCGCGGCCTGCGGGAGCGGCTTCGGCCGCGGCCGCGCCCGGATCGGGGCCGGAACCCCCTCCGGAGGGAAACGGATCCGCCGGCGCCGCGCGACGCCGACGGTGCCCGTGCTCAGGCCGCGGCCGCGCGGGCCGCGCGTCGCGCCTGGCGGCGCTCGCGCCGGCGCGCGGCGAAGCGCGCGAATGCCAGGTAGATCGCCGGCGTGCTGAGCAGGGTCAGGCTCTGCGACACCAGCAGTCCGCCGGCCATGGCCACGCCCAGCGGCTGGCGCATCTCGGCGCCAACGCCGAAGCCGATCGCCAGCGGCAGCGCGCTGAGGAAGGTCACCATCGAGGTCATCATGATCGGGCGGAAGCGCACCAGGCAGGCTTCGCGGATCGCCGCCTCCGGCGCCAGGCCGCGTTCGCGTTCGGCGGTCAGCGCGAAGTCCACCACCATGATCGCGTTCTTCTTGACGATGCCGATCAGCAGCACGATCGCGATCACCGAGACCAGCGACAGCTCGGTGCCGGTCAACTGCAGCGCCAGCAGCGCGCCGACGCCGGCCGAGGGCAACGTCGACAGGATCGTGACCGGGTGGATCAGGTTCTCGTAGAGCATGCCGAGCACGATGTACACGGTCAGGATCGCGGCCAGGATCAGCCACGGGCCGCCGCCCTGGGACTGCCGGAAGCGGCGGAAGTCGCCGCCGAATTCGCCGCGGATGCTGCCGGGCATGCGCAGGCCCTGCATGGTGCGTTCGATCAGCGGCGCGGCGGCACCCATCGCCACGCCTGGGGCGAGGTTGAAGTAGACGTTGGCGACCGGGAACTGGCCCTCGTGGTCCACTTCCAGCGGCGCCACCGCCGGCTGCATGCGCGTGACCGCCGCCAGCGGCACCATGTTGCCGCGGTTGGAGCGCACGTACAGGCGCAGCAGCGCGTCCGGCGTCTGCGCCAGGCCGGGCAGCGCGTTCAGCACCACCTTGTACTGGTTGAGGTCGGAGTAGATGGTGGAGATCTGGCGCTGGCCGAAGGCGTCGTACAGGGCGTTGTCGATCGAGGCGATCGACACGCCGAGGCGCGCCGCGGCGGCGCGGTCGATCACCAGGTTCTGCCGCATGCCGGCGCTGTCGTAGTCGGTGCTGACGTCCTTGAACTGCGGCAGCGCGCGCAGCGCGGCGGCGAGCCGCGGCGCCCAGGCGTGCAGGGCGTCGAGATCGTCGCCCTTCAGCGCGTACTGGTACTGCGCCTTGTCCGAACTGCCGCCGCCGCCACCGCCGCCGATGTCCTGCACCGGGTTGAGCGACATGCGGATGCCGGGCACGTTGGCGGTGGCCGCGCGCAGCCGCGCCAGCACCGCGCCGGCGCGCTCGCTGCGGCCGTCGCCGAACGGCTTCAGGGTGACGAACAGCGAGCCGGTGTTGGCGCCGCCCCAGCGGCCGCCGCTGAGGAACGAGCCGACGCTCGCCACCGCCGGGTCGCGCTGCACGATCGCGGCGATCTGCTGCTGGCGTGCGGCCATCACCGCGTAGGAAACGTCGGCGCCGCTTTCGGTGTGGCCGCGCAGCATGCCGGTGTCCTGCTCGGGGAAGAACCCCTTCGGCACGACGACGAACAGCGCGATGGTGAGCGCGACCAGCAGCAGCGGCTGCAGCGCCATCAGCCGGCGATGGCGCAGCGACCAGTCGAGCAGGCGCGCATAACCGGCGTGCATGCGCGCGTGCAAGGCGTCGATGCGGCGGCCGAGCGGCGACACCGGCGCGGTGTCGCGCGGGCGCAGGAAGCGCGCGCACAGCGACGGCGTCACCGTCAGCGAGACTATCGCGGAGATCGCCACCGCCGCGGCCAGGGTCACCGAGAATTCGCGGAACAGCAGGCCGAGCAGGCCGGGCGCGAAGATCATCGGGATGAATACCGCGATCAGCGACACCGTGATCGAGACCACGGTGAAGCCGATCTCGCGGGCGCCCTGCAGCGCCGCCTGCAGCGGCGCCAGGCCCGCGTCGAGGTGGCGCACGATGTTCTCGATCACCACGATCGCGTCGTCGACCACGAAGCCGACGGCGATCACCAGCGCCATCAGCGAGAGGTTGTCCAGCGTGTAGCCGAACGCGTACATCGCCGCGAACGCGCCGGCCAGCGACAGCGGCACGGCGAGGCCGGCGATCAGCGTCGGCGTCAGCCGGCGCAGGAACAGCAGCATGGTGAAGATCACCAGGCCGAGGCTGATCAGCAGGGTGACCTGCACCTCGTCGACCGACGCCTCGATGGTGCCGGTGCGGTCGAAGAACGGGGTCAGCTCGACGCCCGCCGGCAGCCATCCGCGCATCAGCGGAAGCTGCGCCTGGATCGAGCGCACCGTCTGCAGGATGTTGGCGTCGGCCTGCTTGCGCACCATCAGCAGGATCGCGCGCTGGCCGTTGAACCAGGCGGCCTGGTAGCGGTCCTCCTGGCCGTCGTAGACGCGCGCGACGTCCTTCAACCGCACCGGCGTGCCGTTGCGCACGCCGATCACCAGTTCGGCGAAGTCGGCGGCGCTGCGCAGCGCGTCGTTGGCGGCGACCGCCATCATGGTGCGGCCGTCGCTGAGGAAGCCCTGCGGCGAGGTGACGTTGGCCGCGGCCAGCGCGTTGCGCACGTCGTCGCCGGACAGGCCCATCGCCGACAGCGCGCGCAGGTTGAGGTCCACGCGCACCGCCGGCGTGGCGCCGCCGCGGATGTCGACGTCGCTGACGCCCGGTTGCTGGCGGATGCGCTGCGCCAGCAGCGAATCGGCGAGGTTGTAGAGCTGCGAAAGCGGCAGCGTCTTCGAGGTCAGCGCCAGGCTGAGGATCGGCGCGCGGTTGGGGTCGGCCTTGCGGTAGGTCGGTGCGTTGCGCAGCCCGGCGGGCAGGTCGGGCGCGGCGGCGTTGATCGCCGCCTGCACGTCGCGCGCGGCGCCGTCGATGTCGCGGCCGGCGTCGAAGATCAGGAACACGAAGCTGGAGCCTTCCGTGCTCTCCGAGTTCATCGTGTCGATGCCGGCGATCTGGCCGAGGTGGCGCTCCAGCGGCGCGGACACGGTCGAGGCCATGGTGCGCGCGTCGGCGCCGGGCTGGCTGGCCTGCACGAAGATCGCCGGAAACTCGACGTTCGGCAGCGGCGCCACCGCCAGCAGGAAGTAGGCGATCACCCCGGCCACGGCCATGCCGGCCGCCAGCAGCGAGGTGCCGATCGGGCGCCGGATGAACGGGCCGGAGATGTTCATGCGTGCAGGCGTTCCGTTTGCGTTTCCCGGGCAATTCCTGTCTCCCTCTCCCGCCGGCGGGAGAGGGTCGGGGTGAGGGTGGGGCGCCTGCGCAGCAGGCACCTGCGGCGCCTCCCCCTCACCCTGGCCCCCTCCCCGGCGGGGAGAGGGGAGAAGAAACAGTGGCGACATCGCGCTGCATGCGCGAGCGTTCGCGCAGCCACGCCGTGAAGCGCTCCATGTACAGGTAGATCACCGGCGTGGTGTACAGCGTCACCAGCTGCGACAGCAGCAGGCCGCCGACGATGCTGACGCCGAGCGGGCGGCGCAGCTCCGAACCGATGCCGCTGCCCAGCGCCAGCGGCAGCGCGCCGAGCAGTGCGGCGGCGGTGGTCATCATGATCGGGCGGAAGCGCAGCAGGCAGGCGCGGCGGATCGCCTCCAGCGGCGTGCGGCCCTGGCGCTGCGCCTCGATGGCGAAGTCGATCATCAGGATCGCGTTCTTCTTGACGATGCCGATCAGCAGGATGATGCCGACGATGCCGTCCACCGACAGGCTCATGCCGGCCAGCATCAGCGCCAGCAGCGCGCCGACGCCGGCGGGCGGCAGCGTGGAGATGATCGTGACCGGGTGGATGTAGCTCTCGTACAGCACGCCCAGCACGATGTAGATCACCACCAGCGCGGCGAGGATCAGCAGCACCTCGTTGCCGAGCGAGGCGGAGAACTCGGCGGCCTTGCCG
>NZ_JBDKSX010000080.1:0-13297 GCF_039680435.1 Mizugakiibacter sp.
CCGACCTCGGGGGCGACGCGCGGCTGCGGTTGCGGCCGCCGCGGCGCGGGCGCCGCGGCGGGGGCGCCGTCGTCGTAGGCATGCGCGGGCGCCGGCGCATGCCTGGGCGGCGTCTCGATCTGCGCCTCGGCCTGCACCGCGGCCTCGCGGATCAGCGCCTCGTCGTAGTCGATCGCGGCGATGATCTCGATACCTTCGGCGAGGCGCCGCGAGGACAGGATCACCGCGTCGGGGCCCTGGTCGTCGCGCACCCGCTGCATGGCCTGCCGCATGTCCGCTGCCACGAATCGCTTGATCTTCATAATCCACTCCACCCTTCCGGTCCCTCCCCCGCCCCGCGGGAAAGGGAGTTATCTGCCCAGCGTCGCCACCAGCCGCACGCGCCGGTTGTCCGGCACCTCGTTGTAGGCCAGCACATGCAGGCCGGGCGCCGCGTGGCAGGTGAACCGCGCCAGCCACGACCGCAGTTGCGGCGCCGTCAGCAGCACGGCGGGCTCGCCCGCCATCTCCTGGCGACGCGCGGCGTCGGCGACGTTCTGCTGCAGACGCTCCGCCAGTCGCGGCTCGACGGCGGCACCTGCCGGGCCGCCGCCCGAGAGGCTCTGCAGCAAGATCTGTTCCAGCTCCGGAGCGAGCGTGACGACGGGCAATTCCGCGCCCAAACCGGCGATTTCCTGCACGATCTGCCGGCCCAGCGCGACGCGCACCGCGGCGGTGAGCGCGCCGGGATCCTGACTCTGCCCCGCGTGCTCCGCCAAGGATTCGACGATCGTGCGCAGGTTGCGGACCGGCACGCGTTCGGCCAGCAGGTTCTGCAGCACCTTGACCACCGCGCCGAGGCCGAGCCGCTTCGGCACCAGGTCCTCGACCAGCTTCGGCGCGCTCTGCGCCAGGCGGTCGAGCAACTGCTGCACTTCCTCGTGACCGAGCAGCTCGTGCGCGTGCGTCTGCAGGATCTGCGAGAGGTGCGTCGCCACCACCGTCGACGGATCGACGATGGTGTAGCCGAGGCTCTGCGCGTGGTCGCGCGCGCCCGGCTCGATCCACGACGCCTCCAGGCCGAACGCCGGATCCTTGGTCGGGATGCCGACCAGGGTGCCGTGCACGCGGCCGGGATTGATCGCCAGCAGGCGGTCGGTGAACACCTCGGCCTCGCCGACCGGCACGCCGAGCAGGGCGATGCGGTAGGCGTTCGGCGACAGGTCGAGGTTGTCGCGGATGTGCACCGCCGGCACCAGGAAGCCGAGTTCCTGCGACAGCTTCTTGCGCACCGCCTTGATGCGCCCCATCAGCTCGCCGCCCTGGTTGCGGTCGACCAGCGGGATCAGCCGGTAGCCGACCTCGAGGCCGATCACGTCGACCGCGGTGACGTCGTCCCAGCCCAGCTCGGCCGGCTCGCTCGGCGCGCTCGCGACCGCGGCCGCGTCGGCGGGCGCCTCCTCGAGCGGCGCCGCGCGGCGCTTGGCCAGCAGCCAGGCGCCGCCGACGCAGGCCGCGCCGAGCAGCAGGAACGCCACGTTCGGCATGCCCGGCACCACGCCCATCACGCCCAGCACCGCGCCGGCCACGGCCAGCGCCTTCGGCTGGCCGAACACCTGGCCGAGCACCTGCTTGCCCATGTCCTGCGAGCGCGACACGCGGGTGACGATCACCGCAGTGGCGATCGACAGCATCAGCGCCGGCACCTGCGCGACCAGGCCGTCGCCGATCGTCAGCAGGGTGTAGTTGTGCAGCGCGTCGGCCACCGACAGGCCGTGCTGCAGCACGCCGACGGCGAAGCCGCCGATGATGTTGATGAACAGGATCAGGATGCCGGCGGTGGCGTCGCCGCGCACGAACTTGCTGGCGCCGTCCATCGAGCCGTAGAAGTCGGCTTCCTCGCGCACCTCCTGGCGGCGCTCGCGCGCCTGCTCCTGGGTGAGCATGCCGGCGTTCAAGTCGGCGTCGATCGCCATCTGCTTGCCGGGCATGGCGTCGAGGGTGAAGCGCGCGGTCACCTCGGAGACGCGCGTCGCGCCCTTGGTCACCACCACGAAGTTGATGATGGTGAGAATCGCGAACACCACCAGGCCGACGGCGAAGTTGCCGCCGATCACGAATTCGCCGAACGCCTCGATCACCTTGCCGGCGGCGCCGGGGCCGCCGTGGCCGTGCATCAGCACCACGCGCGTGGAGGCGACGTTCAGCGCCAGGCGCAGCAGCGTGCCCATCAGCACCACGGTCGGGAACGCGGCGAAGTCGAGCGGCCGCAGCACGTACACCACCGCCAGCAGGATCACCAGCGACAGCGCGATGTTGAAGGTGAACAGCAGGTCGAGCATGAACGGCGGCAGCGGCAGCATCATCATCGCCAGCGCCACCAGCACCACCAGCGGCGCGCCGAGGCCGCGGCGCGCGGAGGTCTTGAAGGTATCGAACAGCGTTGCGGCGAGAGCGGCCATGGCGATTCAGTCCTGCTCAGCGTGGGTTCTGCGGGTCCAGCGCGGGATCGATCTCGGGCGACGGCGGCGGCGGCGCGGGTTCGCCGGCTGCGGTCGCGGCCTTCAGCCGGTACACGTAGGCCAGTACCTGGGCGACGGCGACGTACAGCGCGGCCGGAACCGGCGCGCCGAGATCGGTGGAGCGGAACAGCGCGCGCGCCAGCGGCGGCGCCTCGACGGTGGGCACGCGATGGCGCGCGGCGACGTCGCGGATCTGCGCGGCGACGAGATCGGCGCCCTTGGCGACCACCACCGGCGCGCGCATGCGCGCGTCGTCGTAGCGCAACGCGACCGCGTAGTGGGTGGGGTTGGTCACCACCACGTCGGCCTTGGGCACTTCCTGCATCATGCGCCGGCGCGCCATCTGCTGCTGCAGGTTGCGCACGCGGCCCTTGACCTCGGGGCTGCCCTCGGTCTCCTTGTATTCCTGCTTCAGCTCCTCGCGGCTCATGCGCATGCGCCGCGCGTAGTCGTAGAGCTGCCACGGCACGTCGACCGCGGCGATCAGCAGCAGCGATCCGGCCAGCGCCAGCGAGGCCCAGCCGACCAGGCCGAGCGCGCGCAGCACGCCCGGCCGCACCGGACCGGCGCCGGTGGCGAGCAGTTGCGGCGCCAGCTTCCACAGCAGCAGCGCGGTGACGCCGGCGGCGACGGCGAACTTGGCCAGCGCCTTGACCAGCTCGACCACGCCGCGCAGCGCGAAGATGCGGCCGAAGCCGGCGATCGGGTCGAGCCGCTCGAACTTGAAGCCGAGCGCTTCGCTGCTGAAGGTCCAGCCGCCCAGCGCCAGCGGCGCCAGCAGCGCGGCGCCGGCGGCCGCGCCCAGCACCGGCGCGGCCAGCTTCAGCGCGGCCAGCGCGGCGGCGCCCAGCGCCGCGGTCAGCGCCGCGGGTTCGAACAGCGCCTCGCGCGGAATGGCGAGGGCGCCGCGGAACAGCGCGACGAGCTGCGTGCCGATGCTCTCGCGCATCGCCAGCAGCGCGCCCAGCGCGGCCAGCGTCACCGCGGCGGAGGTGAAATCGCGCGAGCGCGGGATGTCGCCCTTCTCGCGCGCCTCGCGCAGGCGTTTTTCCGACGCCTGTTCGGTGCGTTCCTGGTCGTCGCGTTCGTCGGCCATCGCTCAGGGCCCCGCCGCCAGCAGGCCGCGCAGCAGCGCGAAACCGGCGTCGGTCAGCGACGCCACCGCGGACTGCAGCCCGCCCAGGCTCAGCCACACCACCACGAAGCCGAGCGACAGCGTCACCGGGAAGCCGACCGCGAACAGGTTCAGCGACGGCGCGGCGCGGCTCATCACGCCGAAGCCCATGTTGACCACCAGCAGCGCCGCTACCGCGGGCAGCGCCACCGTCAGCGCGCCCTCGAACAGTTGCGCGCCCCAGGCGACCAGCGCGTGCAGCGCGTCCGCGCCGAACGCGCTGCCGACCGGCAGCGTGCGGAAGCTGTCGGCGAGCAGCGCGATCAACCGCAGGTGGCCGTCCATCGCCAGGAACAGCAGCGTCGCCAGCAGCAGGTAGAACTGGCTCAGCATCGGCATCGAGGTGCCGCTCTGCGGATCGACCACCTCGCCGTAGGACAGGCCCATGGTCAGCGCGACGATCTGGCCGCCGAACGCGACCGCCTCCAGCACCAGCCGCAGCACGAAGCCGATCGCCGCGCCGATCAGCACCTGCTGCGCCATCGTCGCCATGCCGGCCGGCGCGAACGCCGAAGGCGCCTGCGCGGGCGCCGGCAGCGTCGGCGCGATCAGCAGCGCCAGCAGCAGCGCGAACGCCACGCGCACGCGCGCCGGGATGTTGCGCCCGCCCAGCGCCGGCGCGGTCAGCATCAGCCCGCCGACGCGGCCCAGCGGCCACGCCACGCGCTCGGCCCAGGCGACGAGGTCGGCCAGCTCGATCTGCATCGCGTCAGCCCACCATGCCCGGCAGGCCCTCGATCAGCTGGCGGGTGAAATCGACCAGCGTGCGCAGCATCCACGGCCCGGCGATCACCAGCACCAGCGCCAGCCCGACCAGCTTGGGGATGAAGCTGAGCGTCATCTCGTTGATCTGCGTGGCGGCCTGGAACATGCCGATCACCAGGCCGATCGCCAGCGCGGTCAACAGCAGCGGCGCCGCCAGCAGCATGGTCAGCACCAGCGCGTGGCGGCCGATCTCGATGACGGATTCCGGGGTCATCGGCGCGCCCTCAGTAGAAGCTCGCCGCCAGCGTGCCGACGATCAGCGTCCAGCCGTCGACCAGCACGAACAGCATGATCTTGAACGGCAGCGAGATCAGCATCGGCGAGACCATCATCATGCCCATCGACATCAGCACGCTGGCCACGACGAGGTCGATCACCAGGAACGGGATGAACAGCAGGAAGCCCATCTGGAACGCGGTCTTCAGCTCGCTGGTGACGAACGCCGGCACCACCACGGTCAGCGGCACGTCGTCCTTGGCGGCATAGCCGTCGCTGTGCGCCAGCCGGGCGAACAGTTGCAGGTCGGGCTCGCGGGTCTGGTCGAGCATGAAGCGGCGGAACGGCTGCACCGCGGCGTCGAACGCCTGCTGCTCGGCGAGCTTGCCGTCCATGTACGGCTGCACGCCGTTCTGCCAGGCGGTCGATAGCACCGGCGACATGATGAAGAAGGTGAGGAACAGCGCCAGCCCCAGCAGCACCTGGTTGGGCGGCGTCTGCGCGGTGCCCAGCGCCTGGCGCAGGAAGCCGAGCACGATGATGATGCGCGTGAACGAGGTCATCATCAGCAGGATCGCCGGCAGCAGCGTCAGCGCCGTCATCGCCAGCAGGATCTGCACGCTCAGCGTCCAGGTCTGGCCGCCGCCCGGCGCGGCGTTGACGGTGACCATCGGCAGGCCGGCGGCCAGCGCCGGCAGCGGCGCGAGCAGCAGCAGCGCCAGCAGTGCGCGCCTCATTGGCCGCTTCCGCGGCGCAGTTGCGCCAGCAGTTGCGCGAAGCCGGGCGCGGGCGCGGCCGTTGCGGCCGGTTCCGGCAGCGGCGCCTCCAGCACGTGCAGCGTGCTGACGCGGCCGGGGGCGACGCCGAGCAGCAGTTGGCGCTCGCCGACCTGCACCAGCAGCACGCGCTCCTTGACGCCGACGTTCAGGCTCTCGATGCAGCGCAGCCGGCGCGCGCCGGGGCGCGCGCCGCCCTGCAGGCGCCGCGTCAGCCAGCCGGCGACGAGGATCAGCACGACGACGCCGGCCAGGCTCAGCACCACGCGCAGCAGTTCGCCGGCCAGCGACGCGCCGGCCGCGGCCGGCGCCGCCGCGGTGGAGGCGGCAAGCGCCGGCCACGGGACGAGGGGGAGAGGGAGGAGGATCGCCCCGCGGCGCACGACGCTCACCGCAACTTGCGCACGCGCTCGGCCGGACTGATCACGTCGGTCAAGCGGATGCCGAATTTCTCGTTGATCACCACCACCTCGCCGTGCGCGACCAGGGTGCCGTTGACGAACACGTCGAGCGGTTCGCCGGCGGCGCGGTCGAGTTCGACCACCGAGCCCTGGTTCAACTGCAGCAGGTTGCGGATGCTGATGCGGGTGCGCCCGACCTCCATCGCCAGGGTCACCGGCACGTCCAGGATGACGTCGAGGTTGACCTCGCCACCGTCCTTGCCGCCGGTGTCCTGCAGGTCGTCGTACTGCACCTTGGCGTAGTCGCCGCCGTCGACGCCGGCGGCGCTGCCGTTGAGCTGGTTCATGCACGCTGCTCCTTGTTGATCTCGATGGCCTTGCGCTCGCGCCGGCGGATGGCGCTGTCGATGCGCACGGCGTTGCAGCCGGCGGCGGTACCGAGGCGGCCGCGCAGGCACGGCACGTCCTCGGCGAACATGGTCACCTGGTCCGGCAGGTCGATCGGAATGACGTCGCCGGGGCGCAGGCGCAGGAAGTCGCCGATGCTGATGCGGGTTTCCGCCAGCAGCGAACTGATGTCGAGCTCGGCGTCGAGGATTTCCTCGTGCAGCGCCTCGGTCCAGCGCTCGTCCTTCTCGCCGCGGTCGCTCTGCACGCCGGCGTCGAGCAGGTCGCGGATCGGCTCGACCATCGAGTACGGCATGGTCATGTGGATGTCGCCGCCGCCGCCGTCGAGTTCGATGTGGAAGCGCGACACCACCACCGTCTCGGTGGGGCTGACGATGTTGGCGAACTGCGGGTTGATCTCCGAGTTCATGAACTCGAAGTCCATCTTCATCACCGGCGCCCACGCCTCCACCATCGCCGCGAACACGTCCTGCAGCACGATCTGGATCACGCGGTTCTCGGTGGGCGTGAAGTCGCGGCCCTCGATCTTGACGCGGAAGCGGCCGTCGCCGCCGAAGAAGTTGTCGACCACGGTGAACACCAGGGTCGGCTCCAGCACCAGCAGCGCGGTGCCGCGCAGCGGCTTGGCGCGGATCAGGTTGAGGTTGGTCGGCACCGCCAGGCCGTGCACGTACTCGGAGAACTTCAGCATCTTCACGCCGAGCACCGACACCTCGCAGGTCTTGCGCAGCAGGTTGAACAGGCCGGTGCGGAAGTAGCGGCTGAAGCGGTCGTTGACCATCTCCAGCGTCGGCAGGCGCCCGCGCACGATGCGGTCCTGCTGGGTGAAGTCGAACGCGCGCACCGCGCCGTCTTCGGGCGGGGCGTCGCTCTCGGTCTCGACCTCGCCGCTGCTGACGCCGTTCAGCAGCGCGTCGATCTCGTCCTGGGAAAGAATGTCGTTGGCGGCCATGGCGCGCTCCGCGGCTACTGCATCACGAAGCTGGTGAAGTACACGGCTTCGATGCCGGGCTTGCCGGTGCGCTGGCGCACGATCTTCTGCAGCTCGGCGAGCGCCTGGCCGCGCAGCTTTTCCTTGCCGTCGCGCGAGCTGAGCGTCTTGTAGTCCTGGCTGGAGAACAGCAGCACCAGCGCGTTGCGCGCGACCGGATCCTCCGCCTTCAGCGCGTCCAGCGTCGCCTTGTCGCGCGCCATCACCTCGATGCCCACCTGCAGGAAGCGCAGCGCCTCGTCGTCGCGGAAGTTGACGATGAACGGCGGATCCAGCGCGAGGTACTGCGGCTCGGCGGCGACCTTCGCCTGCGCCGCCTTGCCCTTGGCGGCCGCCGGCGCGCGCCCGAACATGAACCAGGCGCCGGTTCCGGCACCCGCCAGCAGCAGCACGCCGAGCGCGACGATCAGCAGCAGCTTGCCGCGCTTCGGCGGCGGCGCTTCCGCCTCGGCGGCGACTTCGACGGTGTCCTCGACTGCGCTCATTGCTTCCTCGCTGCGATACGCGCGGACAACGCGTCCGCACCGCCATCGAAGCAAGCGGCATGCCACGCGATTTCGCCACGGATTTGCCGCGTGGCTTCAACGTGTTGGCGACGACGCCGCGCGCCGCAGTCGGAAATTTGACGGCGCGCGCGCGGGTGCGCGACGGAAGATTTTTCGGGCGCGGAACGGGGTTTCAGCGCGATGCGCGCCGGTGCCGGTCGCGGTCGCCTGCACGCGGGCTCCTGCAGCCCGCGCCGCAGGAGCCTGTGCTTTGTGGCAGGAGCCTGCGTGCAGGCGACCTGGCACGCGCCCCACCCTACGCGCGGGCGCAGGGCGCGGGCCTCAGGCGAAGTCGTCGATCAGGCCGGTGCCGAGGTGCACGCCGCGCGCGGAAGCCGCGGCCGGCGCATCGACGCCGTCGACCGCGTCCGCGCCGCGCTGCGCGCGCGCATCGCGCGGCTGGCCGCCGGACTGCTGCGCGTCGCGCTGCGATACCGAGGCCTGGCCGAGCGCGAGGCCGTGCTGGCCGAGCAGCGCGCCGAGCTGCGTCAGCGCTTCCTGCACCGCCTGCGCCGCGCCCGGGTGCTGCACGGCGAAGGCGACGTCGACGCGCGCGTGCTCGACGCGCACGTGCACTTCGACCTCGCCGAGATCCTGCGGATGCAGGCGGATGCGCGCCTGCTGCACGTCCTGTCCGGCCAGCCAGACCACGTGCTCGCCGAGGCCGTGGTTCCACGCCGGCGTGCCGGCGGGCTGCGCCAGCACCAGCGCGTGCGGCAGCGCAGGTGCCGCCGACGCGGGCGCCGCCGTGCCGGTGTGCGCGGCGAGCGTCGAGGCGAACGCCTGCGCCGACGGCGCATCGTCGTGCCGCGGCGGTTCCGCCGCGGGCGGCGCGTCGGCGCGGGCCGCGCGCGTCGCCGCCGCCACGGATGCGGCGTCGCCCGATGCGTCCTTCGCCCGCGCCGCGGACGCCGCCGCCGGCGCGGCCGGTGTTTGTGCGGCGTCGGTAGCGGCAGCGGCGGCGGAACCGGACGCGGTCGCGCCCGCGGCGGCAAGCGCCGGCAGGGCGCGGCCGGCGGCCGGCGTGGTCTTGCCGCCCGCGGTGGGCGGCGGTGCCATCGCGGCAGGCGCCGCGCCGCCCAGCAGCATCGCCATCAGCGCGGCGGCGAGCGCGCCCTGCTGCGAATCGCTGGCCGGGTCGATCGTGGACGCCGCGGCGCCCTCCGCCGGCGGCGGCGCGGCGGCGTCATCCGGCGCGCCCGCAGGCGTGGCGCGCGCATCGCTCGCCGCCGCCAGCAGCAGGCCGAAGCCGGAACGCGCGCCGGCCGTACCGTCGTCGGCAGCGCCGGCAGGCGTACCGGCGGCGTTCGGCGCGGGCGCGACGGGAATGGCGGGCGTCAAGGCAGGCATGGCGATCTACCGATGGGTTCGAGGTGACGACAGCAGCTTCCGTGCCAAGAATGCCGGGGATGCGACACCCACCCCGGTTCGATCTCCCGACGCGGTCGCAAAGCACGCGCCGCGCGCGTCCTCCTCTCCAACCTCTCGCCGCCAGGGAGAGGAAGAATCCCTTGCGGCGCGTGACGACGCGATCTCTCTCCCTCTCCGCAGGAACGGTTGCGCAGTGCCGGATCAACGGAAGCCTCGTGCAGTCCTTCGTGTCCCCCTCTCCCCAACGGGGTCGGGACGAGGGGGTGTCGTCCGCAGGACGGCCGCTTCCCGTGCTGCGCAGATGCAGCCGCGCGCGCTTCGCGCGCGTCCCCCTCACCCTGACCCTCCCCCGTTGGGAAGAGGGAAAAGCCCGGGCACACCACCCCGCTTCCGGCTTCCAGCTTCCAACCCCCCGACTCCCGATTTCCTACTCCGCACGTCTTCCCTCACCCCTCCGACCAAGGCTTCGCCGGCGGGCGCTGCGTGCGCTCGTCGGCCTGGGCCTGTTCGCTGCGCTCGTCGGCGCGCCGGTCGGCGTCCTGGAAGCGCTGCGCGACGCTGTCCAGCGCCTTGGCGCGGCTGCGCGCGGCCAGCCAGCGGATGCGTTCCTGCTCCAGCGCCTCGCGCTGGCGCTGCACCACGCTGCGCTGGTGTTCGATCGCCTCGTTGAGGCGCTGCAGGAACTGGCGGTGGTTGAGCAACTGGCGCACGTCGACGCCGCCGTGCATGGTGCCGGCGTACTCGTCGCGGAAGCATTCGAGTTCCTTCAACTGGGCCTCGCCGCTGGCCAGCAACTGCTGCTGCTCGGCGAGGCGGCGGCCGGCGCTGCCGGCACGCTCGCCGGCCAGCTCGGCGGCCTTGCCCATGCTGTCGGTGCGCCGGCTCACGCGGCGGCCCCGCCGGCATCGACCGCCGCGCCGAGCGCGGCGATGGCGTCGTCGAGCGCGGTCGGCTCGTCGACGTCCTGCTGCAGGAACGCGCTCAACTGCGGCCACAGCGCGATCGCCTCGTCGACGCGCGGATCGCTGCCCTTCTGGTAGGCGCCGACCGCGATCAGGTCGCGCTGCTGGCGGTACGCCGAATAGACCTGGCGGAAGCGCCGCGCGGCGTCGAGGTGCGGCTTGGCCACCACCGCCGGCATCACGCGGCTGATCGAGGCCTCGATGTCGATCGCCGGATAGTGGCCGGCCTCGGCGAGGTCGCGCGCCAGCACGATGTGGCCGTCGAGGATGGCGCGCGCGGCGTCGGCGATCGGGTCGTGGCGGTAGTCGTCGCCTTCGGTCAGCACGGTGTAGAACGCGGTGATCGAACCGCCGCCGTCGGCGCCGTTGCCGGCGCGCTCGACCAGCGCCGGCAGGCGCGCGAACACGCTGGGCGGATAACCCTTCGTCGCCGGCGGCTCGCCGATCGCCAGCGCGATCTCGCGCTGCGCCTGGGCGAAGCGGGTCAGCGAATCCATCAGCAGCAGCACCTTCAGGCCGCGGTCGCGGAAATGCTCGGCGATCGCGGTGGCGAGCTGCGCGCCGCGCAGGCGGCTGAGCGGCGGGCTGTCGGCGGGCGCGGCCACCACCACCGCGCGGCGGCGGCCGGCGACGCCGAGGATGTGATCGACGAATTCCTTCACCTCGCGGCCGCGCTCGCCGATCAGGCCGACCACGATCACGTCGGCGTCGGTGAAGCGCGTCATCATGCCGAGCAGGGTCGACTTGCCGACGCCGGAGCCGGCGAACAGGCCCATGCGCTGGCCGCGGCCGACGGTCAGCAGCGCGTTGATCGCGCGCACGCCGACGTCCAGCGGCTCGTCGATCGGATGGCGCGCCATCGGGTTGATCGGCGCGCCGTTCAGGCGCGCGTGCTCGCTGCAACGCAGCGGGCCGCGACCGTCCAGCGGCGTGCCGCCGGCGTCGATCACGCGGCCGAGCAGCGCGTCGCCGACCGGCACTTCGGAGGCCGCGTCGCAGGGCGTCACGCGCGCGTTCGGCAGGATGCCGTGCATCTCGCCGGTCGGCATCAGGAACAGCCGGTCGCCGGCGAAGCCGACCACCTCGGTTTCGATGCGCGCGCCGTCGGCGCCGTCGACCAGACAGCGCCCGCCCAGCGGCGCCTCGCAGCCGACCGCCTCCAAGGTCAGGCCGACCACGCGGCGCAGCACGCCCTCGGCGAGCAGCGGCCGCGGCCGCTCGGCCGCCTCGCGGCGCAGCGCGAGGCGTTCGCGCAGCCGCGCCGCGCGCGCGTCCTGCAGGCGGGCCAGGCGGGCGCTCACGCGTCCGTCTCCGGCGCGGCGGCTTCGAGGTCGCCGCTGCGGCCTTCGCCCAGCACCGCGCCGATCACCGCGCCGAGGCGCGTCTCGATGCGCGCGTCGACGCGCGAAGCCTCGTCGACCGCGCGGCAGCCGCCGCGGGTCAGCAGCGGATCCTCGACGATCTCCCAGGCGCGCCCGCTCTCCGGCGCGGCCAGGTGCTCGCGCACCAGGCGCGCGTCGTCGGGATGCAGGTGCACGCGCACGTGCCGGGTCGTCGACGGCAGCGCGGCCAGCGCCGCGCGCACCACGCCGATCACCTCGTCCGGGTGCTGGCGCAGCTCGCGCCGCACCAGTTGGCGCGCGATCGCTATCGCCAGTTGGCTCAGCTCGCGCTCGGCCGCCTCGTCGAGGTGCGCGAACGCGGGCGCCAGGCCGTCCAGCAGCGCCTCCAATTCGCGCACGCGCGCCTCCTGCTCGCGGCGCGCGACGGCGCGGCCTTCCTCGAGGCCGCGCGCGTAGCCTTCCGCGCGCGCTTCCTCCTCGATGCTCTCCAGCTTGCGCAGGGTCTGCGGCGCCTGCGCGCGCGCCCGGCCCACCTCGGGCAGCTCCCACAGCCGCGCCGCGTCGACCTGCTCGCCGGACAGCACGCCGCCGACGCTCATGGCACCGCGCCCGCGGTCGCCCGCGCCGCGGCGCGTTCGGCGCGGCGCCGCTTACACATAGTCTTCGCCGCCGCCGCCGAGGCTGATCTGGCCGGCATCGGCCAGCCGCCGCGCCACCGCGAGGATCTCCTTCTGCGCGGCATCGACCTCGCTCAGCTTGACCGGGCCCTTCACCTCGAGGTCGTCGCGCAGCATGTCGGCGGCGCGCTTGGACATGTTGGCGAAGATCTTCTCGCGCACGCCCGGCTCGCTACCCTTCAGCGCGATCACCAGGCGCTCGGTGGAGATATCGCGCAGCAGCGTCTGCATGCTGCGGTCGTCCAGCGCGGCGAGGTCGTCGAACACGAACATCAGCTCCTGGATGCGCTGGCCGAGGTTGGCGTCGACCTTGTTGATCACCTCCATCAGCTCGTTCTCGCGCGCAGTCTCCATCGCGTTGAGGATGTTGGCCGCGGCCTTGTGCCCGCCCACGGTCGAGGACTTGAACTTGGTGGTGTTGCCGGAGAACTGCTTCTCCATGATCTCGTCCAGCTCGTGCAGCGCGTGCGGCTGGATGCCGTCGAGGGTGGCGATGCGCATGACCACGTCGGCGCGCACGCGCTGCGGCAGGAAGTTGAGCACCTCCGCCGCCTGGTCGGCGTCGAGGTGCGCGAGCACGATGGCGACGATCTGCGGATGCTCCTGGCCGATCATCTCGGCCACCGCGCGGCTCTCCATCCACTTCAGCGATTCCAGGCCCTTGGTGCTGCGCCCGAGCAGGATGCGGTCGATCAGGCTGGAGGCCTTGTCCTCGCCGAGCGCGTTGACCAGGATCTTGCGGATGTATTCCTCGGTGCCGACGCCGATCGAGGTCTGCTGCTCGACGGTGCGGGTGAAGTTGTCGAGCACGGCGTCGGCCTGCTCGCGCGAGACGTTCTTCAGCGCCGCCATCGCGGTACCGACGTTCTGTACGTCGCGCGCGCCGAGGTGCTTCAGCACCTCGACCGCGTCCTGCTCGCCCAGCGTCAGCAGCAGCACCGCCGCACGCTGCGCGCCGTTGAGCTTGCTCAGATGATCAGCCGCCATCCTCGGCCACCCAGCTCTTCACCACTTGCGCCACCTGCTTCGGGTCCTGGCTGACCATGCGCTTGGCCAGCGTCACTTTCTGGTCGTAGTCCAACTGCGCCTGCGCAGCCGGCGTGGCCGCGCCCAGGCTGAGCCGGTCCGGCGCCGGCTCGTCGGCGCCGGCCGCCGCGGGCAGCGCCG
>NZ_JBDKSX010000081.1:0-23836 GCF_039680435.1 Mizugakiibacter sp.
CCCAGCTCCTCGATGCGCCAGAAGTTCACCGAACTGGTGCGCCGGTAGGTGCCGTAGACGCGGTAACCCTTGTTCAGCAGCAGGCGCGTCAGGTAGGCGCCGTCCTGGCCGGTGACGCCGGTGATCAGTGCGGTCTTCATGCGGGGATCCTGGAGCGAGCGGGGCGCGGCGGGCAGCGGCCGCGCCGTGCGGGAAAGCGCGCATTCTGCCAGCCCGTACGCGGGGCGGCGAGCGGGGGCTCAGATCCGCTGGCCGCGGTTCAGCAACCACAGCTTGATGAACTTCTGCCGCACGTAGTTCGCCTCGACGTACGCGAACACCAGCCCGCGCCAGCCGTCGAGGAAGCCGAGCCGCAGCGCGTAGCCGCGCAGGAAGCGCCAGAACGGGTTGACGAGGATGTTGGCGAGGCGCGCGCGCCGTCCGCGCGCGTGCATGTGCTCGGCCATCAGGCGCGCATAGCGCTCCAGCCGGCCGAGCTGGTCGGCCAGCGAGCGGTAGGCGTGGTGTTCGAGATCGCCGGCCAGCGTGCGCACCGGGCCGTCGACGGTCACGTGCTCGTGGATCTCGCGGTCGCCGCGCCAGCCGCCGCGGCGGCGGTCGAACAGGCGCAGCACGCGGTCGGGATAGGCGTTGCCGTGGCGCAGGTAGGCACCGAAGTATTCGGTCGCGCGCGCGAAGCGGTAGCCGGCGGCATCGGCGAAGCCGGCCGTGCGCGCGGCCTCGATCGCGGCTCGCAGTTGCGGCGTCACCCGCTCGTCGGTGTCCAGGCACAGCACCCAGTCGTGGCGTGCCTGGCGCACGGCGAAGTCCTTCTGCGCGCGGTAGCCGTCGAAGGCGCGCTCGATCACGCGCGCACCCCTCGCCGCGGCGCGCTCGCGGGTGCCGTCGGTGGAGCCGGAATCGACCACCACGACGTCGTCGCAGAACGCCAGCGAATCGAGGCAGGCGTCGATGCGGTCGGCTTCGTCGCGCGTGATGATGCAGGCGGAGAGCCGCGACGGAGCGGGCGGCGTCATGGGGGCGAAAGGCTCCGGAGGGCGGCGTCGAGAGCGGGAAGGGTAGCCGAGGGCGTCCGTCCTCGCCACGGGCGGATCGGCGCGTCCGCGTGCCCGCAAGGACTGGATTCCCTGACCTGCGTCACGTTTGCCGGCGACGGTTCGGGTATGCACGTTCCGATGGATGGCGAGCGCCGTGCCCGGGGAGCAGGCCGTTCAGCCTTCGGAAGGCATGGCGTCGGAAAGTTGGGTCATGATTCCGGCCACACAGGGGATGTGCCGGCAAGACCGGCTTCGGTATGAGCGCACTCAGGGACTCTTGCGCATGGCTACCGTCAACCTGGTGTTCTGGGACAACGGCTTCGGTCTGTCCCGCGATTTCCGTCTGTTGGCCGACGCGCTGCACCGCAACGCCTGCGAGGTGACGGTCACCGCGCTCGACCTGCGGGACGAGCGGCGCCGGCGCAGCAAGCGCATGCGTGCCTACGTGGGCGCGCAGCGTCTGTGGTGCGGGCTGCGCCGCCGCTGGCGGCCGCCGCAGACCTTCGACCTCAACATCATGTTCGAGCACCTGTGGCCGGATCAGTTGATCCGTTCGCGCTGCAACGTCGCCCTGCCCAATCCCGAGTGGTTCGATCGCCGCGACCAGCACTTCCTGCCGGCGATCGACCGCGTCTGGGCCAAGACGCGGAACGCCGCGGCGATCTTCGGCGGGCTCGGCTGCGTGACCAGTTGGGTCGGCTTCCACAGCGACGACCGCTTCGACCCGAGCGTGCCGCGCGAGCGCAAGTTCTTCCACCTCGCCGGCGGCAGCCGCATCAAAGGCACCGACCGCCTGCTGGCGGTGTGGCGGCGGCATCCGGAATGGCCGACGCTGACGGTGCTGCAGCATCCGCGCGAAGCGCATCCCGGCCCGTCCGCCGCCAATATCGAACACCGCCTCGGCTACCTCGACGTCTCCAAGCCGACGCATTACGCCGAGCTGAAGCGGTTGCAGAACAGCCATGTCTTCCACCTGTGCACGTCCGAGACCGACGGCTGGGGCCACTACCTGGTCGAGGCGCTCGGCGTCGGCGCGGCGACGGTGACGGTGGATGCGCCGCCGATGAACGAGCTGGTCACGCCCGAGCGCGGCCTGCTGGTGCCGTACGAGGGCACCGGCAATATGGCGCTGGCCACCACCTACTACTTCGACGAGCGCGCGCTCGAGGACACCGTCGAGCGTGCGCTGGCGTTGAGCGACGCCGAATTGTGCCTGTTGGGCGAGCGCGGGCGCGCGTGGTTCGTGGAGAACCGCAACGCCTTCGTGCGACGGATCGGCGACGCGCTCTCGGCGACCCTGCATTGAGCGGCGCGGAGCCGGCCCCGCGCCCGCATGCCTGGCACGCGCGGCTGGCCACCGCCGCGCTGTGCTTCCAGGCGTTCTTCGCGATGACCCACTTCGGCCACCAGTTGAAGCCGGAGTACGGTGCGATCGCGGCGCTGCTGGCGCTGCTGGCGGCGGGCGGCGCGCGCTGGCGCGCGCTGGCAGGGCATCCGCTGCCGTGGCTGGTGCTCGCATTCACCGCCTACGCCATCCTGCAGGCGGCGTACGCGGCCCATGTGGTGCCGGCCATTCCGTTCGACAAGCAGCTCTCGGCCAACGCCGAGCCGGTGCGGGTCGGCGTGTTCACCTGCGTGATCGGCGCGTGGCTGGCCGACGATCCGCGCTGGATGCCGCGCCTGCTCGCGCTGATGGTGGCCGGCTTCGTGCTGGCCGTGCTGGTGTACGCACCGTGGCGCGACCTCGGCGCCGTCGTCGACGGCACGCTGCGCCTGCGTTTCGATGAGGCGGAGAACATCGTCGGCGAGTTCGCCGCGATCGGACTGCTGCTGGTGCTGTACGCGCTGGCCGCGCCGGCGCCGCGCCGGCGCGGCGTGTTTGCGGTGGCTCTCGCCGCGACGGGAGCGCTGCTGTTGGCATGCCTGCTGTACGCGCAGTCGCGCGCGGCCTGGCTCGCCGTGATGCTGATGTTGCCGATCGCGTTCTTCCATCTGCGCGACGGCGCGCGGGTGTCGACGCGGCGAATGGCGGCCGCGTTCGCGCTGGCCGCGCTGGCCGTGGCCGGCACGCTGTATTCCGGGCACGCGCTGATCGTGCAGCGCTTCGCCGGGGGCGAGGCGATCGCACGCGCGGTGGCGCAACGTGATCTGGCCGCGTTGCCGCACACCTCGGCGGCGGTCCGCGTGCAGCTCGTGGCGTTGGGCTTGCGCGCCTGGTGGGCGCATCCGGTACTGGGCAACGGCCTGCAGAGCATCGCGCCGATGATCGCGGCCAGCGGCATCCACATCGGCGGCTACGTGCCGCCGCATCTGCACAACACCTATCTGCAGGCCGCCGTCGGCCTCGGCGGCGCGGGCGCGGCACTGCTGGCGGTGACGTTCGGCGTGCTGCTGCGCGAGCTGCGCCGGGCGCGCCGCGCGGGGCTGGTGGACAGCGCGCTGTACCGCGCGCTGCTGGGCAGCCTCGGCATCGTGCTGGTGGTCAACGCGTTCGACTTCCTGCTGTGGCGCTTCAACCACCTGCGTGCGCCGCTCGAGCTGGTCCTGGGCTGCTGCTTCGCCCTGTCCCTGCGGCTTCGGCACGCTGCCACCGTGCCGCCGCCCGACGCGCAAGGCAAGCGCAAGAGCCAGCGCGTGCCGCTCGGGTAAACTGGCGCGCCCCGCCGAGGATGGACCGCCCCTTTGATCCGCGACGCCTACCTCCGACACGAACGCTTGCGCGCGCTCATGCCCTGGCTGCCGCTGTGGCTGGCGGTGGCGCTGCTGGCGATCTTCCAGCACGGCCCGATGCCGCTGTATTCGACGCGCACGCTGGCGGTGGCGTGGGAGATGTGGCACCACCACGAGTTCCTGGTGCCGCACATCAACGGCGCGCCGTACAGCCACAAGGTGCCGCTGCTGTTCTGGCTGATCCACGCCGGCTGGGCGGTGTTCGGCGTCAACGACGTGTGGCCGCGCGTGCTGCAGGTGCTGATCGGCGCCGCGCAACTGGTGCTGGCGACGGCGCTGGCGCGGCGGCTGTTCCCCGAGCGGCCGTGGATCGCGCGGGTGACGCCATGGATGCTGATGGCGCTCGGTTACGCGTTCCTGTTCGACCTGCAGATCATGTACGAGGTGCTGCTGGCGGCTTTCGTGCTGGCGGCGCTGCTGTGCCTGACCCCGCGCCGCGACCGCGCTGAGCCGCGCTGGCTGCTGTTCGCGCTGTGCGTCGGCGCCGGCCTGCTGACCAAGGGCCCGGTGATGCTGCTGCACGTCGCCTTCCCGCTTCTGCTCGGGCCGCTGTGGAACGAATGGGCGGCGGCGCACAGGCGCCGCTGGTACCTGGCCGGGACGCTGGCCCTGCTCGGCGGCTTCGCGCTGCTGCTGGCCTGGGCGCTGCCTGCGGCGCAGCGCGGCGGCGCGGAGTACCGCCACGAGCTGTTCTTCCTGCAGACCGCCGGGCGCGTGGTGGAAGCGTTCGACCACGCGCGCCCGCTGTGGTGGTACCTGCCGTGGCTGCCGGTGGTGCTGTTCCCGTTCAGCGCCTGGCCGCGCGCGCTGGTCGCGCTGGCGACGCTGCGCCGGCCGTTCGAGCCGGGCCTGCGCTTCCTGCTGTGCTGGCTGCCGCCGCTGCTGCTGGCGTTCTCGCTGGTCAGCGGCAAGCAGACTTACTACCTGCTGCCGGAATTCGGCGGCGCGGTGATGCTGGTCGCGGCGGCGATCGCGCGCCTGCGCGAGCGCGGCGGCGCGCTCGCGACCAGCGCGTGGCTGGGGCCGTGGCCGCTGGCGGCCGGCGGCTTCGCTTTCGCGCTGGCGCTGTTTGCGCTGCCGCTGGTGGTGGCGTCGGGGCGCGTCGACGGCGGCGCCGGATCGCTGCACTGGCTGAAGGATCTCGCCGGCGCCAGCGCGCCGTTCGGCGTGGCGTTCCTGCTGCTCGGCGCGCTGCTGCTGGTGCGCGGACGCGGCGAGCTGCGCCGGCTCGCCTTCGCCGGCCTGCTCGGTACCGCCGCCGCCGGTGCGCTGTTCTCGTGGACCCTGTTCCCGGTCGGCTTCGACCTCGCGCCGACCGCGCGCCTGCTGGCGCACGCCGAGGCCGAGGGCCGCGCGATCGGCAACCTCGGCATCTACGAGGGCCAGTACCACTGGCTCGGCCGGCTGACCCGGCCGATCGAGCGCCTGTACGAGGGCGAGAACCTGCAGGCCTGGGCGCGCGCGCATCCGGACGGCCTGGTGGTCGCCTACCCCAGCCGGCTCGGCCCCGACGACCTGCGCTACGCGCTGCTGGTGCAGCCGTTCCGCTCGGTCTGGATCGTGGTCTGGGAGGCGCGCGCGCTGGCCGCCGAACGACGCGGCGAGACGCCGCCCGAGCCGCGCCGGCCGACCGAGCTGCAGCCGGCCGGCTACTGGCGCTACCAGGACATGCGCTGAGGGCGGCCGCCGTGCACGCCGACGCCATCGAACGTCTGCGCGCCCAGCTCGGCGGGCCCCGCGACGGCGCGCTGTTGCGCTTCGGGCTGGGCCAGGCGCTGCTCGGCGCCGGCGACGCTGCCGCCGCGGCGCAGGCGTTCCGCGACGCGCTCGGCTTCGACCCGGACTATTCGGCGGCCTGCAAGATGCTCGGCAAGGCGCTGGATGCGGCGGGCGAGCGTGCCGCCGCCGCGGACGCCTACCGGCAGGGCATCGCGGTGGCCGCGCGCCGCGGCGACCGCCAGGCCGAGAAGGAAATGCGCGTGTTCCTGCGCCGGCTGGAGCGCGCCGGCGGCTGAGCCCGTTCAGGCGCCGCGGCGCACCGCGTCGGGCAGGGCCTCCAGCGCGGTGCCCTGGCGCGCCAGCCAGTAGGGATCGTGCGCGCGTGGGTCGGGCCGCTCGGCATAGCGCTTGTAGGTCCACTGGTACTGCGTGAAGGCGCGCTCGACGCAGGCCTCGACGCCGCGGTTGAGTGCGCTGCAGGCCACGCGCAGGTCGGCGTCGGCGATGCCTTCGGGCGCCGGCAGGAACTGCAGGCGGAAGCCGGCGCCGCGCGGCAGCCGCTGCATGAAGGCGAACAGCACGGTGGCGCCGGTGCGCGCGGCCAGCCGCGGCAGCAGCACCATGGTGTTGGCCTCGACGCCGAGGAACGGCGCGAACTGGCCTTCGCCCTGCTTCGGCTGCTGGTCGGGCAGGATGCCGACCACGCCGCCGGCGGCGAGGCGCTTGTACAGCGTGCGCACGCCGGCGCCCTCGGCGCGCACCTGTTCCGGCGCCAGCGCGCCGCGCACGCGCACCAGCAGCGCCTCGAACTCGGGGCGGCGCGGCGGCGCGTACAGGATCGCCAGCCGCGTGCGGCTGCACAGCCAGTAGTTCAACAGCTCCCAGCAGCCGAGGTGCGGCGCGGCGACGATCAGGCCGCGGCCGGAGGCCAGCGCGGCGTCGAACAGCGCGCCGCCCTCGACCTCGCGCACCAGCGCCAGCGCGCGTCGTGCGTCGCGGCCCCAAATACGCGCGATCTCGGCCAGCGCGCGCCCGGTCTCGGCCAGCGTCGCGCGCGCCAGCGCCGCGCGCGCCTCGGCGGAGAGCTGCGGTCGCGCCAGCGCCAGGTTGGTCTCGACGTGCAGCCGCTCGCGGCCGTGCGCGCGCCAAAGCAGGCCGCCCAGCGCCGCGCCCAGCGCGTGCAGCGCGCGCAGCGGCAGCAGGCCGAGCAGGCGCAGCAGGGCGTAGACCAGGGCGACGTTCCAGCGCATGGCGGGGCGGTTGCGGCAAAGTGGCAAGTGTAGCGGCGGACATCTCGCATCGGGCGTACCGCGCAGAACCCCGCGACGACGGCCGCTCCGCGTGTCGGCTAAGCTTGGCCGAGTCCCGAGTCCCGAGTCCCGAGTCCGAGTCCGAGTCCGAGTCCGAGTCCGAGTCCCCATGATTGCGCTGATCCAGCGCGTCGCCGAGGCGCGCGTCGAGGTGGAAGGCGTGGCGGTCGGCGCGATCGGGCCCGGCTTGCTGGCCTTCGTCGCCGTCGAGCCCGGCGACGGCGAGGCGCAGGCGCAGCGCATGCTCGAACGCCTGCTCGGCTACCGCGTGTTCCCCGACGACGCGGGGCGCATGAACCGCTCCCTGGCCGAATCCGGCGGCGGCCTGCTGCTGGTCCCGCAGTTCACCCTGGCGGCCGATACCGCCAAGGGCATGCGCCCCAGCTTCGCCTCGGCGGCGGCGCCCGAGCAGGGGCGCCGCTGGTTCGAACGGCTGCTCGAGCTGGCCCGCGCGCGCCACGCGCCGGTGGCGAGCGGACGTTTCGGCGCGCACATGCGCGTGCACCTGGTCAACGACGGGCCGGTCACGTTCTGGCTGCAGGCGCGCTAGGGCGGGCCTCGATCCGCCGTGTTTTCCCGTGCTGGAGACGAAAAAAGCGGCATCGAGGCGGGTTCCGCCCCGCGTTTGGCACGTTTCCTGCCCGCGCGGGCGGTAGGCGATCACTCTTGATCTCTGGTCAAAAAATCGCCATCTGACTATACTGAACGGTTCCGGCGTCCAGCGGTGTAGGTATGGAAAACAATCCTCAGCAGCAGTCCGAGATCAAACAGCTGATCACCAAGGGCCGTGAGCAGGGCTACCTGACTTACGCCGAGGTCAACGATCACCTGCCCGACGACATTGTCGATCCGGAGCAGATCGAAGACATCATCAGCATGATCAACGGCATGGGCATCGAGGTGCACGAGGTTGCGCCCGATACCGACGTGCTGATGGCCGAGGCGCCCGCCGCCACCGAAGACGACGAGACGGCGACCGAGGAAGCGGTGGCGATGCTGACCGCGGTCGATGCCGAAGTGGGCCGCACCACCGACCCGGTGCGCATGTACATGCGCGAGATGGGCACGGTCGAGCTGCTCACCCGCGAGGGCGAGATCGCCATCGCCAAGCGCATCGAGGAAGGCCTGAACCAGGTGCAGAGCGCGCTGGCCAGCTTCCCGTGGGCGATCCAGTTGCTGCTCGAGGAATACGACCAGCACCTCGACGGCAAGCGTCGCCTGAGCGAGATCCTGGCCGGCTTCAACGACGTCGAGCAGCCCGACGCCACCCAGGTGGCCGAGCCCGTCGTCGCCGCCGAAGACGAGGACGACGACGAGGAAGCGGCGCCCGCGGCCGCCGACGCCGAGGAGTCCACGCCGGGCGAGTCCGGCCCGGACCCGGAGGAAGTCAAGCGCCGCATGGACGAGCTGCGCGGCCTCTACGCCAAGTTCCAGAAGGCCGCCGAGAAGTACGAAAGCGGCGACCGCAAGGTCATGAAGCTGCGCGAGCAGATGGCCGAGGCGTTCCTCAACCTCAAGCTGCCGTCGGCGCTGATCGACGGCTTCGTCAAGAAGCTGCGCGACGTGGTCAACGCGGTTCGCCACCACGAGCGCGAGATCATGGACGTGTGCGTCAAGCGCGCGCGCATGCCGCGCAAGGAATTCCTCAAGCTGTTCCCGTCCAACGAGACCAACCTGGCCTGGGGCGACGAGCTCGGCCGCAAGCGCCAGAAGTGGTCGCCGGCGGTCAAGAACCACAAGGACGCGCTGCTCGCCGAGCAGCAGAAGCTGGTCGACATCGAGCGCGCGCTGCACCTGCCGCTGACCGACATCAAGGAGATCAACCGCGCGATGTCGATCGGCGAGGCCAAGGCCCGCCGCGCCAAGAAGGAGATGGTCGAGGCCAACCTGCGCCTGGTGATCTCGATCGCCAAGAAGTACACCAACCGCGGCCTGCAGTTCCTCGACCTGATCCAGGAAGGCAACATCGGCCTGATGAAGGCGGTCGACAAGTTCGAATACCGCCGCGGCTACAAGTTCTCCACCTACGCCACCTGGTGGATCCGCCAGGCCATCACCCGCTCGATCGCCGACCAGGCGCGCACCATCCGCATCCCGGTGCACATGATCGAGACGATCAACAAGCTCAACCGCATCTCGCGGCAGATGCTGCAGCAGTACGGCCGCGAGCCGACGCCGGACGAGCTGGCCAAGGTGATGGAGATGCCGGAGGACAAGATCCGCAAGGTGCTGAAGATCGCCAAGGAGCCGATCTCGATGGAGACGCCGATCGGCGACGACGAGGATTCCCACCTCGGCGACTTCATCGAGGACAGCAACGTCGACTCGCCGGTCGATTCCGCCACCACCACCGGCCTGATGGAAACGGTGCGCGAGGTGCTGGCCGGGCTGACCCCCCGCGAGGCCAAGGTGCTGCGCATGCGCTTCGGCATCGACATGAACACCGACCACACCCTCGAGGAAGTCGGCAAGCAGTTCGACGTCACCCGCGAGCGCATCCGCCAGATCGAAGCCAAGGCGCTGCGCAAGCTGCGCCACCCCAGCCGCTCCGAGCAGTTGCGCAGCTTCCTCGACCTCGAGTAAGCGCCGCGCGGTCCCGCCGCGAAGGAAAAGCCCCGCCGCGTGCGGGGCTTTCTCGTTGTGTCCTCGCGCCGGCGCGGCCGAGCGGCACCGCTCGGCAATGCTTGCGCCGCCGCTGTGCGCGCCGTCGGCAGCGAAGCCTTCGAGTTCGCCAGTGCCGACTGGCCGCGCGAGCGGCCGGGGTGATGCTGGCGCGCGCGCAGCGCTGCCGCTATCGTTCCCCTCCCGCCGCGCGCACCGCGCGCGTCCGCACGATGGGCCTATAGCTCAACGGTTAGAGCAGGGGACTCATAATCCCTTGGTTCCAGGTTCGAGTCCTGGTGGGCCCACCATTCTCGCGTTCATGTGCGCGCACGAGTGCGTTTAACCATAGTTTGGCCGGGCCACGTGACGGCGATTGACCGTGTCGCCTGCCCGTACACCAGCCGCCCGCGACGAGCAAGGTCGTCTTCAACTGCCGCACAGGGCCGACCTGATCCGCATTCCTCACGGCGTGCCGCGAAGACAAGTTTGTTCGCGGACGTCCGTCGGCAGTCGCTAGCGAAAGGCCGGAATCGGCCACAACCAGCCGCTCGCGACCCGAATTACGCTGCCAGTTGGCGGCCATTGACGGATAGCTGCGGCGCAATCCGCAGTCGGGGTAACCGCGCGCAGGCGATCTGCGCTATTGCACGGTCAAGGTGTTGTATTTGTTGACCAGCTTCTGGAAGCGCGGATCGGCGTGCAGCGCGGTGTAGTAGGGATTGATGGCGAGATCGGTGCAGTTGATCGGATCTGCCGGGCATGAGGTTTCCAGCAGTTGCAGCAGCGCCGCGTGCTCGCCGAGCGAGGCGTACATCTGGATGAGATTGACCACCACGCCCAGATTGGACTGGTGCCGGCTCAAGCTCTTCAACGCAGCCAGCGCCTGCGGGCGCAGCTTGGGATCGGCCACGGCCCGGTACACCAGACGGCCGGTCGTGACCTGCTCCTGGTCCACGGACGTCGCCGGTTTCACAAGGTCGAACGCCGCCACCATCTTGTCGTACTGGTGCAGCTGCTGGTAGGCGTAGGCGAGGCCGAACGCGCCGTCCACGTCCGCGGGATCGAGCCGGATCATGGCCTGGGCGGCCGTCACCATCTGCGCCCAGTTGCCAAGGTCCAGGTTATCCACGGCGAGATTGTTCCAGGCGGTGGCGTTGTCGGGATCGAGCTGGGTGGCTTCCTGATCTTCCGCCATTGCCTGTTTGAGCGGCAGCAGAGTGCCGTAATCGAAATGCGCGTCGGCATTGCTGGGATCGAGCGCCAGAGCCTTCCGCAAGTCGTCCCGTGCCTTGGCGCGCTGCGGCGGATCGCGAGTCATTTCCGCGTTGCCGAGCGCCACCCAGGCATCGGCGTTGTTCGGATCGAGTGCCAGCGCCTTTTCGGCTTCGGCGCGGATCTGCGCTAGCGTGGCTTTGAGCGACAGGTCGGAACGCTGGGTCAGGGAGAACAGCGCACGCGACATGAGCGCGTGGGCGTCGGCATAGTTCGGATCGAGCGCGATGGCCTGCTCGAAATCCTTGCGCGCGGAGGTGATACTCGCGGCTTCTCGCTTGTCCAGGAGCGCGCGGCCTTTCAGCACCAGCTCATGGGCTTGAGGGTTGGTAGTGCCGCCGACAGGCAGGTCGGCCTGCGCGAACTTCACCTGCAGCGCCTGCGCGATCGCCTGCGACACCTTGTCCTGCACCGCGAAGATGTTGGCGAAGGAATCGTCGTAGTGCTGCGACCACAGCTCGTACCCGGTCACCGCGCTGACCAGCTCCACGCTGATCCGCACTTCGTCGCCCTCGCGCGCGATGCTGCCGTGCAGGATATTGGCGACATCCAGCTTCTCGCCCACCGCGCGCGCCGTGAGTGCGGAGTCCCGCAGCGTGGAAGCCGTTTCCCACGCGATCACGCGCAGGGCCGGGTTCTGGCCGAGCGCGCCGGTGAGTTCCTGGGTGATCCCGTCGCTGAAATACTGTTGTCTGGGATCGCCGCTGAGATTCTTGAAGGGCAGCACCACCAACGTGTCTTTCGGCGGGTTGAAGGCGGCGGACAGCGCGGCCTTCGGAGGTGCGGCGGCAGCGGTCGGGCTGGAGGCCGCGGGGGACGCACTGGTCGCAGCGAGGATGGCTTGCGAACCCGCAGCCGGTGTGGCGTGCCGCAGCGCCAACAGGCGCCAACCCATCAGCGCCACCGCCAGCACCAGCACGATCATGATCACCGCATTCAATTTGCGGCCGATGTCGCGGGCCGCATGTGCGGGGCGCGCGTCGGGTGAATCGGCAGGCGCAGTACGGCGGATGCCTTCGGGCGTGACCTCGTAGATCCACGCGAAAACCACCGCCACGGGAAACCCGATCGCGAGCAGGATCACCACCACGCGCACAAACCAATTGGGGATGTTGAAGAAAGGAAAGACCTGGGTCGCGATCTGCACGATCAGCCAGCCGGCCACGGCGTAGGCGACCGCCGAGCGCCACACGTGGCGGCGCTTCAGTTCCTCCAGGAAACCGGACCTGGCCGCCACGCGCGCCCCAAGATTCCCGCCGGCGACAGGTCGGCCTCCAGTGCGGCGAGTGTACGCAATCCAGGCGCCGAGCGCAGGTGGGGCTGCAAGCCCGCGAATTACCAGACAACCCGAGAGCGGCCGGTCATCAAGGACCGCAACGGGTCGAAAGCAGGCGCCCACCCTACCCCCGATAAGATCCGATAACCGCTCCGTCCTACGTCCGCTTCCGGCCAGAAGCGGACATCGGCGCCCCCCTGCCCATGCCCGGATCTATAGCCCAGTCTGGTGGATCCTAGGGGCGTATCTGCTGCCTCCCGCGACGTCGGCAGGCTGCCTAAACTTTCAGCACGACCCCGCGGGGAGGGCGTCGATCGGCCACGATAGAATCCCGCCCATACATGATCGCCTGGGTGTCGGTGGGCGCTTCCAGCCACAGCTCGGGAGGGAGTCTGCCCAACTCGACTTCGACATCCATAACAGCGTCGGGGGTGGGCGGAGAGAGCGCGGCGAGGTCGCGGAAGTTCTGCCCAAAGCTGCCTTCCGATCTCCACACAGCAAAGGCAAGCGGGTAGAACTTCATCAGCCAATAGGTGGCGTGTGCGGGTCCCCGCATATCGGTGATCGCGGCATCCCGGATTAGGACCTGCCGGCGGTAGGGATAGACCCAGTAGTAGACGTGCACGCCGCTGGGAACGGGCAGCGTCTCGTCCAAGAAGAAGTCACGGAATGCTTCGGTGTCGGGCCCCTTGGGATATCGGTCCACACCCACCGCAGCAAGGTGTCCCCACACAGCCCGCACGATGCGACCAGGCTTGGCCGGAATCACCATCTTGCTTGGCAAGGTGAGGTTTGACGCCAGCAGGCCGGCGACTTGGTTAACGAAATCAATCAAGGCCAAGTCATAACGTCCACCCAGCAGGCCGGTGTTGCAGCGGGCGCAGAGAGTTCGGTATTTGACGCCATCGTTCGCTTTCGCGGCATAGGCGCGTCCAGCGGACATGCGGCTGGACACGTGCTGGAGCGTCATGGCTGTGGGACGCACGCATCCCTTGGGCGGCGTGTGGTCCTCCGTCAGTGGCCCCACGTCGCCGCAGATGTTGCACTGCCCCTGCTTGGGGCCTCGCGTGATGAGCGTCAACGGCATCGGTTGTTCCCTCAAACGGTGGGACGTTAGCCCGGGCGCCAGGGCTCAAGCATGCGGATGACAGCCATGTCTGCTTCGCCATTCGGCATGGTTGCCGCGGAGAAGGGAACGTCCACACGAGATCCGGGGGGCTCCTGTTGCAGGGTCACGATGGCGCCAGCCCTCGCCAGGGCGTCCTGAACCACGCGAACGATGCCATCCTCCCCTTCCAGGCCGTTCCACGCGTGCCGGCTCTCCCAGGCGGCGCGGAGCGCAGTCAGTAGGTCGGGAAGCAGGGGCCAGAACTCGCTGGCCCGCGTGGCGGGCAAACGGTCTTCCGCGTCAAAGTCTGTCTCCTGCCCATCGGCGTGGCCCATGAGGTAAGCGGCCATCTTCAAGGGGTTGGCCACCCGACCGGTGGTTTCAACCAGCAGCCGGTCGATTTCCCCATGGGTGCGATAGGCCTTGATGGCCTCGCGGGCCTTGTCCATGGCGCCGTCCACTGCCAGCTCGGTGGAGTCCGCATAGATGGCGAGTACTGCATCCCCCTGGGTGAGCGGGGCGCAGAGCCTGCAGGCCGCGTATTCCTCCCAGATGGTGTGGGCCACTTCTCGCATGGTGGCCACAGCCCAATCGCCCTTGTGGGGCGCCAGCATCACCCCAGGTGAGTGCGCCTGAAACCACCCGATGACGGTGACGTGCGCCAGTTCATGGGCGACGATGTTGACCGCGGGCCAACAGATTTCTTCGCCTGCCAGGGCACCCACCACCTTCGCGTCGAACACGGCATGGACCTTGATGCCGCCCTCGCGTTTGACGCGTAGGACTTTGGCCACGCCAAGCAGGCCGCCCTCATTCGTGTATTGCCTGGCCACCGTCGACTCGTAGCCGAGGTCCACCGAAGCGAGGGCGTCATCGTAGTCAAAGCCGGCCGTGACCCCGTCGAGCAGTGACAGGTCCATGTAGCGACCGCAGGTGAACAAGACGTCCTGGAAGTTGCGGATGAACCGCTCGTTCCACTCGTGGTTGTCGCTAAGCCCCCTGAAACTCAGCTGGCAAGAGGGCACGGTGGAGGGTGGTAGGGCATCCTGTTTCTGCTCTGGATCGTCTTGACTCATCCCTGTGCCCCTGGTTGCGTGCCTCCTTTCTACACCTCGCCGCATGGCGGTGCGAAGGCCACGACTAGTGGTCACGCCTCTTGGGGAAGGCTACCAATGGCTTTGGCGGCTTGTATCCAAGCCTCATACGCAGTGAGGAACGCGCCCACCTCTTTCGGGTGGGTCTCTCCGACTTGTGGCCACGTTGTGGGGCTAAGCGTTTGCGTAAAGCTGAAGGCCAAGAGCGCGCACGCTGTCACGTTCACCACCAGGTGGCCATTGTCGAAGTGCTCCACATCGAAGGCGATTCCGGTCTCGTGCTCATAGGCCTGGATGACCTTGATGCCCCCATGCACGAACCCGTGCAGGTCCTTCTTGATGAAGGCGACCATCCGCGGCAGTCTGCCAAACTCGTTTTCTGAGATGCTGCCCAACAAGCCAGCGCCAGGAAGGTGGGCCGCAGCCAATTCGCTAAGGCTTTGGAACGGAGGGAAATCAGCAGCCCCTCTTTCAAACTTGTGCAAAAAATTGTCGGATGCCAGAAGGTCCGAGCCGAGGTAGATGGCCCTGAACATGTGTTCAAGTTGCGGTCGCAGGAGCACCACCGCCCCCATGCCGTTGTTCTCGTCGTCTGTGGCGATGAGGGTCAAGGCGGCATGGGCGATGTCGATGCTGGATTTGAGCAGGCTTAGGGAGAACCACACCCGGTTGCCCGCATGAAAGTCCAGTCCTCGGATCACGGGCGTAAACGTCGCGACCAACGCAGCGGACGTGTGTGCGAATGCAGCAGGGGAAACGGCTTCGTCCGGGCGCGCAGACATCCTCGACCTCCCAGGGAGCTCGTTGAAGTCTAGCCAAATGGATCGGATCAGGGATTCCCCCTATCCTTCCTTGGCGCAGTGCCACAGGGGGCATAGACACGGATGGCCCGTATTCGCAAGGTCGAAATCCGCAACTTCCGGTCCATCCGCGCGCTTGATTGGTTTCCCAACCCCGGCGTGAACTGCCTTATCGGGCCGGGGGACAGCGGGAAATCAACCATCCTGGACGCGATTGATTTCTGCCTGGGTGCCCGGCGCTCCGTGGCCCTCTCCGATACGGATTTCTACAACCTCGACGTTGGGCAGGCCATCAGCATCACGGTAACGCTTGGGGCATTGCCCGACGCTCTGCAAAACCTCGATACCTACGGCGATTTCCTGCGTTCCTACCATGCAGGCACGCGCGCGATCGAAGAAGAGCCGCAGCATGGTTGGGAGACGGTCCTTTCCGTCAACGTGCTCGTAGGTGCCGATCTTGAGCCTGTCTGGACGCTGGCCTCGGCCCAGGCGCAAGCCGCCGGAATAGAGCGAGGGCTACGCTGGGCGGACCGCGTTGCCATTGCACCCGCGCGGCTGGGCAACTACCTCAACGCCCACCTCGGGTGGACGCGGGGTTCCGTGCTCAATCGCCTGTCGGACGACGCTGTCCAACTGGGGCCCCGGCTTGCGCAAGCCGCCCGACAAGCGCGCGCAAGTTTTGGACAGGCCGCATCCGAGCCCTTGCGGCAGGTGCTCGATGAGGTCAACCGTCAGGCGCAGGACCTAGGCATTTTGGTGGGTCAGGGCGCGCAAGCATTGTTGGACGCCCATTCGGTTTCCATCGGAGATGGAGCAGTTGCACTCCACAACGATGCCGGTGTGCCCCTGCGTTCCTTGGGAACTGGATCGGCGCGCCTGCTCATTGCAGGGCTGCAACGGGCTGCGTTCAGGGGCCAAGCCGGTATCGTCTTGGTTGATGAAGTGGAAACCGGGTTGGAGCCTCATCGCCTCCAACGGCTCCTGATGTCACTTGGTGCAAAAGACGACGCTGAACCGATGCAGGTTTTCCTGACCACTCACTCCCCTGTGGCAGTGCGCGAACTTGACGCCCGCCAAATCTGGGTTATCCGCCCGGAGGGTGCTCACCATCAAGCCCATTGGGCCGGTCGATTCCCAGAAGCACAGGGCACAGCGAGGGCCACTCCCGAGGCAATGCTCGCGAAGACTGTGATTCTGTGCGAGGGCGCTAGCGAAGTTGGACTGGTCCGAGGCCTGGACATGTATTGGGCCGGCCAGAACTGCCGCTCCCTGCTGTCAGCCGGAGCGATCGCAGTAAGCGTTGGTGGCAGCTTTCCCGAGAAAGGGTTCCAACGGGGCGTTGCGCTCAGCTCACTCGGCTACAAGACGATTGTTCTCGTCGACAGCGACAAGCCCATTAACCCCGCAGACGTGGCCGCCCATGCAGCAGCAGGTGGGCGCCATGTCCAATGGGATGTCGGACGGGCAACTGAGCACGAACTTTTTCTATCGCTGGACGACGATGGGGTCGCGTTGCTTATCGAACGCGCGACCGAACTCCACGGCCGCCGGGTGGTGGACGACCACATCAGAACGCGAACCGATGGTCAGTGGACACTCGAAGCCATCGACACCGCAAAAATGATGGAAGGATTCCAGCCACACCTGCGCCAAATGCTGGGGAATGTCGCCCACAAGAGCGGCTGGTTCAAGCAGCAGGGCATCTTTGAGGACCTTGCGAGGGATATTGTCGGTCTACGGTATGCCCAAGCCTCAGAAGACTTCCGGCAACGCATCCATAGCCTTTTCAGTTGGGCCCATGAGCATTGAGGAAGCCCTGCTGTCAGTTCAGCGCGGCTCGGTCACAGCCCCCGCAGGGTGTGGCAAGACCCAACTTATCGCCGCAGCGCTTCATCGGCATCAGGGACGGCTTCCCATCTTGGTGCTGACCCATACGAACGCGGGTGTCTCGGCGTTGCGCTTGCGCCTCAACAACACGGGTGTTCCGGCGAGTGCCTATCGCGTCGCGACCATCGACGGCTTCGCGAAACGTGTAGCAGCGACTTTCCCTCGCCGCAGTGGCATCAACCCGCTCGTGCTCGAATTGGCAAACCCTGGCGGGGACTACCCCGCCATACGTGCGGCTGCCATCGCGGCCTTGGAGGGACGCCACCTTGACAGTGTTCTCTCCGCCACCTACTCGCGGCTGTTCGTGGATGAGTATCAAGACTGCTCCCTGACCCAGCACCGAATCGTCAGCAACCTTGCCTTCGCCCTCCCTGTGTGTGTCCTGGGCGACCCGATGCAAGCCATCTTCGGGTTCGCGGAACCCTTGGTTGATTGGCAAGCTGATGTCCTTCCCAACTACCCCTCTGTTGGCGAGCTAAACGACACTTGGCGCTGGACCAATGTCGGAGCTGCAGACCTCGGCGGCTGGTTGCTGGAAGTGCGACGTGCGCTCGAGGCAGGACAGAAGATTGACGTGCGGACCTTGCCCCACCGCGTGGAGTACGTTCACGTGCCCCCTGGACAAGACGACATCCGCAGGCAAGTCGCCTTACGGGCGCGCGCCGAGACGAACCGCGGTTCGGTGCTGGTAATTGCCGATTCTCGCAACGTGTCAGGGCGGCACCAACTGGCAAGCCAGACGCCAGGGGCCACCGTCGTAGAATCGGTAGACCTCCGGGACTTGACGTCCTTCGGACGCCTGTTTGACCCCACCGCCGCTGATGCAACATCGAGGCTGTTGATCTTCGCCGGGTCACTCATGACCAACCTGGCCGTGGCGCAGACCCTTCAGCGTCTGGATTCCATTCGCATCGGGCGCGCCAGAAATCCGCCCACGGAAGCGGAGGCTGCGCTTCTGGCGTTTGAGCGGGCTCGGACATTGCACTCGGCACGCCAGGCAATTGTTTGCCTACGTGGGCAATCGAACGTTCGGGTGTATCGGCACGAAGTCCTGGAGCGGTGCCTGAGGGCGATGAGCCACGCCGCGGATGGTCACTGTTCGTTTCACGAGGCAACGGTGCTTGAACGTGAGCGCTTCCGCCAGCGTGGACGCCCGTTGGCTAGTCGCAACATCGGAAGCACGCTCCTATTGAAAGGACTTGAAGCAGAGGTTGCCGCGATATTGCATCCAGAGCAGATGGATGCGCGCAACCTCTACGTCGCATTGAGCCGCGCATCCCATCGCATCATCGTGTGTTCGACGACGCCGATTTTGCCGGCATAGCGCCAAGGCCGCGCCTCACCAGCCCCTTCTCTCCGCTCGCAGGTCGGCGAGGCGATGCCTGTATCGCTGGGCAGAGCCGATGATGGATCTGATCGCCCGAAACGTCCGCTCTGGGTCGAACGCGGTCGCTCATCATCACGTCGAATAGGGGGCGTAGCCAATTAGTCGCTCGACGCCCTCACGGCCCCACGAAAGCTGCCCTGCTCTTCGCGTCGGCCACAGCCGCGCTCCTCTCGCCCTCAGCCGGCGCGCCGTAGCTCAGAGGGTGGGCGCGTGCAGGCTTCAGCGAACCTCGCGCGCAAGCTCCGCCGAAGGGGATAGCGGCTCGGCAGATACCGGTCGCCGCACGCTCAGCGCCGTGCCGGTGGATGCCACGATGATCGCCGCGATCGCCAGCCATTGCAGTGCGCTGAGCCGTTCGCCCAGCAGCGTCACGCCGGCCAGCGCTGCCACGGCGGGTTCCAGGCTCAGCAGGGTGCTGAAGGTGCGCGCGGGCAAGCGCGTCATCGACACCATTTCCAGCGAGTACGGCAGGGCCGAACTGAGCAGGGCGACGCCCAGCGCGTAGGGCAGCAGCGCCGGCGACAGCAGGGCGCTGCCGGCGTGCGCGATGCCGAAGGGGATCGCCAGCAGGGCGCCGATCGAGGTGCCCAGCGTCACCGCGTCCGCGCCGTAGGCGGCGCCCGTCCGCGTTCCCAGCACGATGTACAGCGCCCAGCCCACACCGGCGGCCAGCGCGTACGCCACGCCCGTCGGATCGAGCGTCTGCACGTGGCCGCGCAATGGCAGCAGCAGGGCCAGGCCGGCGATGACCAGCGCGATCCACACGAAGTCGATCCACCGGCGCGAGCTGAACATGGCCAGCGCCAGCGGGCCGACGAATTCCAGCGCCACCGCGATGCCGAGGGGAATCGTACGCAGCGCCATGTAGAACACCAGGTTCATCGCGCCCATCGAAAGCCCGTAGCCCCACAGCACGCGCCAGTCGCCGCGCCGGTCCGTGCGGCGCCAGGGGCGCCGCCACAGCAGCAGGAACAACGCGCTCAGCCCCAATCGATAGGCGGTCGCGCCCTGCGCGCCGACCTGCGGGAACAGGTGTTTGGCCAGGGAAGCGCCGCATTGGTACGACACCATGGCGATCAGCAAGGCGCCGAGCGCGAGCGCGATCTGGCCAGCGTTGGAACGGGGCGACATGCGCAGGACCGTGACGGGGAGGGTTTGTCCATGATGCCAGCAGCCTGGACGCAGCCAGTCATGCGGGCCGCTTCGCTGCTGACATCGCTTGGCAGCAGTCGAAACGATGGGAGCGCCGGCAGGATGGAACGGTCACTGCACGGCGGGTGCAGATCCGCTTGCACCCGTTCGGAATCCTGCGGGGAGCCGTGGCGGAAGTTGCGCTCGGCCCGCTGACGCTTCGCGCTGCGCCGCATTCCAGCGAAGAGCCGCTGTTGATGTACGGGACAAGCACGCCGTTCCCGTATAAACGACCCGGTACGTCGTGCCGGGCCGATCGGTCATCGGTTGCGCGTGTCACGCGGCAGCGTCGGATGAACCGGCATCGGAAGGTTGCGAGCGTCTGGCAGCGCATTGCCGGCGGGTCGACTGCCGCCCCGCGTCCATTTTGTCCTGCCGAAATCAGCGGGAGCGACTGCTGCCGCGGCGCCCTGCTGCTTCTTCGGCCGCCGCAGGACGAGCACCTTGCCGCTGCTGCGTCGCTACCGGCCGCGCCGTCGGCGGCTCGGCGTCAGCCGGCGGCGCCTTCCACGCGGACCTGCGCCTCGATCTCCACCGGGAAATTCACCGAACGGGCGATGAAGCACAGCGCGTGCGCGCGTTCGTGCAGGGTGAGCGCGAGAGTGGCGTCGCTGCGGGCGGCGAGCGTCACCTCGGGGCGCAGCACCACGCGAGTGAAGCGGCCGCCGCCATCGGCGGTCTCGGCCATCGTGCCGTCGGCGCGGTCTTCGTAAGCGGTGACGACGACGCCGGCCTCGGCGCACAGGTGCAGGTACCAGAGCTGGTGGCAGGCCGACAGCGAGGCGACCAGCAGCTCTTCCGGATTCCAGCGCGCGCGGTCGCCGCGGAACTGCGGATCGGAGGAGCCGGGGATCGGCGGCTTGCCGGCGGCCTCGATTGCGTGGTCGCGGCGGTAGGCGCGGTACGACGCGGTGCCGCTGCCCGTGTTGCCGGTCCAGCGCACGGTCGTGGCGTAGCGGTGTTCGCGGCCTGCGTCGGCGTTCGCCGCGACGGGCGTGCCGGGATGCACTGTCCGGGGCGTCGGGTCGTTCATGCGTCCTCCCGTGGTGTCGCGGCGCGGTGCGCCGCCGGCGTGGCTGCACGCGCATCATCGGGCATCGCTGCCGCGGCATGCTTTGGCCGCGGGCGAAGCGTCGCCGCGAATCGCGGGAACCTTTTGCGCGCCCGGCGCATTACTGCACGTGAGAGCGCCGCGCCGGCCCCGACGGCCGCGCGGCCCGCGCCGAGGATACCGCCATGCGCCGCAACGCCGATGCCAGCACTCCCCCGAACGGTCCCGTCGCCGCCCGCCCGTCGCGCGGCGATAGTCCGGCGCCCGGCGTGGCAGGATACTCGTCGTTGCAGGTCGGCGAGGTCATGGCGATGAATCGAACGGATGTCCCTCTCTCGCGCGCGCCCGACGCGGCCGCCGCGCCGGCCGCGGTGCCCGACGCGGAGCTGGTCGCGCGCGTGTGCCGCGGCGACCTCAACGCCTACGGCACGATCATGCGCCGCTACAACCGCCGCCTGTACCGCGCCGCGCGCAGCATCCTCGCCCACGACGGCGATGCCGAGGACGCCGTGCAGGACGCCTACGTCGCCGCCTACTACAAGCTGCACACTTTCGCCGAGCCGTACGACCTCGGCGCTTGGCTCACCCGCATCGCGGTGAACGAGGCCTACATGAAACTGCGCAAACGCCGTCCGCATACGTCGCTCGACGAGGGTGGCGAGCGCGAGTTCGAGCGCGACGAGCTGCACGCGCGGCACGGCGCGGATCCCTCCGGCCACGCCGAGGCCGAGCAGGCGCGGCGCCTGCTGGAGGCGGCCATCGACCGCCTGCCGGACGGCTTCCGCGCGGTGTTCGTGCTGCGCGCGCTGGAGCAGATGGACGTCGCCGAGACCGCGGCCTGCCTGCAGCTCAACGAGGCCACGGTGAAGACCCGCTATCACCGCGCGCGCAACCTGCTGCGCGCCGACCTGCTGGCGCGCCTGAGCGTCGACAGCGTCGACGCGTTCGCCTTCGACGGCTCGCGCTGCGACCGCATCGTGCAGCGCGTCACCGCGCAGCTCACCACCACGCACGGCCCGCCGAACGCCTGAGCCGCCCCCGTTTCCGCCCACGCCCGCCGACCGGTCCGCCCGGCCGGTTGCGGCCCCGCCTTCCCCGCATTCCGGATACGCGCATGTCGAACACCCACCGCAGCCGCCTGCTGGCGCAGCAGCGCATCGCCGAGGACACCGGCCTGTTCCGCTTCGAGAAGCCGGCCGGCTACGCCTTCCGCGCCGGGCAGGCGATCGACCTGCGCCTGCCGGCGCTGGACGAGGACGTCGACGGCGGCGCGGTGCGCACGTTCTCGCTGGTCAGCGCGCCCGGCGACGGCGAGCTGGCGGTGGCGACGCGCCTGCGCGACACGCCGTTCAAGCGCGCGCTGGCCGCGCTGGCGCCGGGCGCCGCCGTCGAGCTTAGCGACGCCGACGGCGATTTCGCGCTGGCGCCCGACGACGCGCGTCCGGCGGTGCTGCTGGCCGGCGGCATCGGCATCACGCCGTTCGTGAGCATGCTGCGCGACGGCGCGTCGCGCGACCGCGAGCTGGACCTCGTCTATTCGAACCGGCGCGCGCGCTCGGCGGCGTTTCTCGACGAGCTGGAAGCGCTGCAGCGCACGCGCCCCGGCTTTCGCCTGACCGCCACGCTCACCGACACCGACGCCATCACGCCGGCGTGGCGCGGCGCGCGCGGCCCGATCGACCGCGCCCTGCTCGAAAGCCGCCTCGGCGCGCTGTCCGGCCGCGTGTTCTACGTGGCCGGCCCGCCGGCGATGGTCGAGGCCATGCGCGCGCTGCTCGCCGCCACGGGCGTCGCCGCGGCCGACGTGCGCGGCGACGAGTTCTTCGGTTACTGAGTCGGCTGGAGCCCGCCATGTTCGTCGAATCCGATCTGCTGCCCGACCTGCAGGCTTCGCCCGACCTGCGCGGCATGGCCATTCCGCGCGTCGGCGTGCGCGCGCTGCGCTACCCGATCGCGCTGCGCGGCGAGCACGGCACCATCGCCTCGGTGGCGCAGTGGGCGATGTACGTCGGCCTGCCGGCGACGGTGCAGGGCACGCACATGTCGCGCTTCGCCGAGCTGCTGGAGGCGCACACCCATCCGCTCGACCTGCGCGCGTTCCGCGCGATGCTGCTCGACATGTGCGCGCGCCTCGGCGCGGCCAGCGGCCACCTCGAGGCGCGTTTTCCCTACTTCATCCGCAAATACGCGCCGGCGTCCGGGCTCGGCAGCCTGCTCGACTACGACGTGACCTGGACGGCGCTGCGCGCCGCCGACGGCACGGTCCGCCAGTTGCTCGGGCTGGAGGTCGCGATCACCAGCCTGTGCCCGTGCTCGAAGGCGATCTCCGCCTACGGCGCGCACAACCAGCGCTCGACGATCGGCGTCGAGGTCGAGCTGGCGCACGACGTGAGCGTGGAGACGCTGGCGCGCACGGTCGAGGCGCAGGCGTCCTGCGAGGTCTACACGCTGCTCAAGCGCGCCGACGAGAAGCACGTCACCGAGCGCGCCTACGAGAACCCGAAGTTCGTCGAGGACCTGGTGCGCGACGTGGCCCGCGCGCTCGGCGCGCTCGACGGCGTGCGCGCGTTCGCGGTGCGCTCGGAGAACTTCGAATCCATCCACAACCACTCCGCCTACGCGGAGATCACCAGCCCCGGCTGGCGCGCGCGTTGAGCGCGCCGGTCGCCCACACCCGCCGGAGTCATGCCATGAAACGTTTCGCACTTGCCGCACTGATCGCTTCCGCCACCCTGCTCGTCCCCGTCGCCCAGGCGGCGCCCGAGGCGCCCGCCAAGGTGTCGGCGGTGGCCACCCGCCTGGCCCTGCGCGACCTCTGGGTCGAGCACGTGTTCTGGATCCGCAACGCCGTGCTTGCCGCCGCCGCTGGCAACGCCGCCGAGCGCACCGCCGCCGAAGCGCAGGTGGTGGCGAATGCGCGCTCCATCGCCGACTCGATCGCGCCGTTCTACGGCAAGGCCGCCTCCGACAAGCTGTTCGGCCTGCTCGCCGGCCACTGGGGCGCGGTGAAGGCCTACCTCGACGCCACCGACGCCGGCAACGCCGCCGGCCAGACCGAGGCGACGAAGCAGTTGACCGCCAACGCCGGCGAGATCGCCGACTTCCTGTCCGGCGCCAACCCCAACTGGCCGCGCGCGACGCTGGTCAGCCTGCTCACCGCGCACGGCGCGCACCATGTCGCGCAGATCCAGCAGCTCCATGCCGGCCAGTTCGATGCCGAGGCGAAGACCTGGGCGGCGATGCGCGCGCACATGTACGTGATCGCCGACGCGCTCACCGACGGCATCGCCAAGCAGTTCCCGGACCGCTTCGACGGCGGCGTGGCGATGGCCGCGGCGCACCACCACTGAGCCCGCGTGCGGCGTGGGGG
>NZ_JBDKSX010000082.1:0-37502 GCF_039680435.1 Mizugakiibacter sp.
GGGCGCTGGACATCGGTGCGTTGGCGCCGCTGGCCGCGCTGCTGCCGGGCGCGCCGCCGGCGCTGTCCGGCTGGCTCGCCGCCGCCGCGCCGCACGGGCGCATCGCGCAGGCGCGGCTGCGCTGGGCAGGCGCGCAGGCGTTCGAGCTCGACGCGCAGCTCGGCGGCGTCGGCTTCGCGCCCAGCGGCGCGCTGCCGGGCATCGACCGCCTCGACGGCACGCTGCGCGGCGACGCCGCCGCGCTCAGCCTCGAGCTGCCGGCGCAGGCGACCGTGTTCCGCTATCCGCACGTGTTCCGCAAGCCGTTCGCGCTGGGCCGCGTCGCCGGCACGGTCGCGGTCTGGAGCGACGCGGACGGCACCCACATCGGCACCGACGCGTTGGCCTTCGAGGGCGAAGGCTACGGCGGCGAGGCGCGCGGCGAGATGCTGCTGCAGGGCGACGGCACGCGCCCGTTCCTCGACCTCTACGCCGTGGCGACCCACGGTGACGTGCCCGCGGCCAAGCTGTTCTGGCCGGTCAACGTGATGCCGCCATCGGCGGTCGCATGGCTGGACCGCGCATTGGTCGCGGGCCGGCTGACCTCCGCGCACGTGCTGGTGCGCGGCGATCTCGACGACTGGCCGTTCCCCGAACACCGCGGCCGCTTCCAGGCGCTGGGCGAGATCGAGGGCGCGACGCTCGACTACGGCGAAGGCTGGCCGCGCGCCGAAGGCATCGCCGCCAGCGCCGATTTCGTCAACGCCGGCATGGTCGTGCAGGCGCGCGCCGCGCAGGTGCTCGGCAACCAGGCGAGCACGGCGTCGGCAGTGATCCCGGATCTTGCCGACGCGGTGCTGACGCTGGCGGTCGAGGGCAGCGGCCGGGCGCCGAACCTGCTCGACTTCGTGCGCCGCAGCCCGATCGGCGCGCGCTACGGCAATGCGCTGAAGGGCCTGCGTCTCGGCGGCGGCAGCGGCAGGCTCGGCTTCACGTTGGTGCTGCCGGTCGCGCACGCCGAGCAGTTCACGCTGGACGGACGCGTGCAGCTCGCCGACGCCAACCTGACGGCGAAGGACTGGAACCTGCGCCTGGACAAGATCAACGGCCCGCTCGCGTTCGACGCCGGCGGCTTCCGCGCCAGCCCGCTGACGGCGCGCTTCCACGGCGCGCCCGCGAATCTGGCGCTGGCGGTCGGCGCCGACACCGCCGATCCGGCGCATCAGCTCGAAGCGCGGATGGACGGCCATTTCGGCGTCGCGCAGCTCGTCGAAGGCTACGCCCAGCTCGCCAAGCTGCCGCAGATCGCCAGCGGCGACAGCGACTTCGACATCGGCCTGACCATCCCGACCGCGCCGACGCTGGCCGCGGCGACGCCCGTGCTGCAGGTGCGCTCCAGCCTCGAAGGCATCGCGGTCGCGCTGCCGGCGCCGCTGGACAAAGCCGCCGACGACGTGCTGCCGCTCGATCTGCGCCTCGACCTGCCGGTGGCCGGCAATGCGTTCACCGTGGCGCTGGGCGACGTGCTGCGCGCGCGCGCGCGCATGCCGCAGGATCCGAACGCATGGCCGGCGGCGAACGTCGCGCTGGGCGACGCGTTGCCGGCCGGCGCACCGGTCGCCGGCGGGTACGTCGGCGGCCGCGCCGGTCGCTTCGATCTCGGCGGCTGGGCCGCGCTGGCGATGGCCGGCCAGGACATGGGACCCGGCGGCAATCCGCTGCGGGGCGCGGACTTCACCGCCGCCGACGCGCGCCTGTTCGGCCGCAGCTTCCATGAGCTCGGCGTGAAGCTGGCGTTCGAGCCGGCGCAGACCACGCTGACCCTGTCCGGCGACGCGGCCGCGGGGACGCTGTCCATCCCGACGCAGGATCTGGCGCGGCGCGGCGTCACCGCGCGCTTCGAACGCCTGCACTGGCCGGAAGAGAACGGCGGCGCCGCGACCGCGGCCGCCGCGTCGGCGCAGCCCGCGCCGGCCGCCGCATCGAGCGCGGGCGCGCCGGAGGCCGCCTCCGCCGACACGCTCGCCGGCGTGGCCCCCGCGTCGGTGCCGCCGCTGCACTTCTGGGTCGGCGACCTGCGCCTCGGCAAGTCGAACCTCGGCGAAGCGCGCTTCGAGAGCTATCCGACCGCGGCCGGCATGCGCGTCGAGCAGATGGAAACCCATTCGTCCAGCGTGCAACTGCGCGCCAGCGGCGACTGGAACGGCGACGCCAGGGGCAGCCGCTCGCAGTTCACCCTCGACTTCTACGCCGACGACCTCGGCAAGATGCTCGACGCGTTCGGCTACGCCGGCGTGTTCAGCGGCGGCGAGACGCAGGCGCACATCGTGGCGGGCTGGCCGGGCGCGCCGACCGCGTTCGACCTGGCGCGCATGGACGGCACGCTGCAGGTCGCGGTCAAGGACGGGCGCATTCCGGAAGTGAGCCCCGGCGTCGGCCGCCTGTTCGGATTGTTCTCCGTGCGCGAGCTGCCGCGCCGGTTGACGCTCGACTTCGGCGACATCTTCCGCTCCGGCTTCAGCTTCAACACCATCGAGGGCCTGATCACGTTCGACGACGGCAGCGCCTGGACGCGGAACCTCGAGATCAAGGGGCCGGCGGCCGACATCGCCATCAGCGGCCGCACCGGCCTCAAGGCCAAGGACTACGACCAGACCCTGCTGGTGGTGCCGCACGTCGGCGGCACCCTGCCGGTGGTCGGCGCGATCGCCGGCGGCCCGGTCGGCGCCGCGGCCGGCCTCGCCGTGCAGGGCCTGCTGGGCAAGGGTCTCAACCAGGCCGCCGCCGCCCGCTACCACGTCGGCGGCAGTTGGGAGAAGCCGCAGATCACCCTGATCGCCAAGGGCGTCGAGGCGGAGACCGGGCAAAAGCCGAGCGAAAACAGGAACGTGCCCTGATGCGGCGATCGCATCTGCGGCGCCGGGCTTTACTCCCTGCGCCGGCGCCCCCATGTCACAACCCATCCACGAACCGCACGAGACTTCCCCCACGATGGACGGTTTGATCGCGCTGGCCGAACAGCGGCTGCTGCGCCCGGGCGGGCTTGCCGCCGGCGACCTCGAGCGCGTGTTCGCGCAGTTGATGGGGCCGTCGATCGACGCGGCGGACCTGTATTTCCAGCACTCGCGCTCGGAGTCGTGGGCGCTGGAGGACGGCATCGTCAAGGAAGGCCACCACTCGATCGAGCAGGGCGTCGGCGTGCGCGCGATCGCCGGCGAGCGCACCGGCTTCGCCTATTCCGACGAAATCGTGCTGCCGCAGCTGGTCGAGGCCGCGCGTGCGGCGCGCGCGATCGCGCACGGCGGCAATGGCGCCGGCCGGCCGCTGGCGCTGCGCGACGCGCGCGCGCTGTATCCGCCGGTCGATCCGATCGAGAGCCTGGACAACGCCGACAAGATCGCCGTGCTGCGCGAGATCGACGCCTACTGCCGCGCGCAGGACCCGCGCGTGTCGCAGGTCGTGGTCAGCATCGCCGCCGCGCTGGACACCGTGCTGGTCGCGGCCTCCAGCGGCACGCTGGCCGCCGACGTGCGCCCGCTGGTGCGCTTCAACGTGCAGGTGATCGTCGAGCGCAACGGCCGTCGCGAGCAGGGCCACGCCGGCGGCGGCGGACGCTTCGACTACCGCGAACTGCTGGCCAACGGCAAGCCGCAGGCGTGGGCGCGCGAGGCGGTGCGCCAGGCGCTGGTCAACCTGGAAGCGGTCGACGCGCCAGCCGGCACGATGACCGTGGTTCTCGGTCCCGGCTTGCCCGGCGTGCTGCTGCACGAGGCGATCGGCCTCGGCCTCGAGGGCGACTTCAACCGCCCGGGCACCTCGGCGTTCGCCGGGCGCATGGGCCAGCGCGTGGCTTCCGGCCTCGTCACCGTGGTCGACGACGGCACGCTGCCGGGCCGCCGCGGCTCGCTCAGCGTCGACGACGAGGGCACGCCCAGCGCGTGCACCACGCTGATCGAGAACGGCGTGCTCGCCGGCTACATGCAGGACACCATGAACGCGCGGCTGATGGGCATGCAGCCGACCGGCAACGGCCGCCGCGAATCCTTCGCGCACCTGCCGATGCCGCGCATGACCAACACCTACATGCGCGCCGGCGAGAGCGACCCCGAGGAGATCCTGCGCTCGGTCAAGCGCGGCCTGTACGCGGTCAACTTCGGCGGCGGCCAGGTCGACATCACCAACGGCAAGTTCGTGTTCTCGGCCAGCGAGGCCTACCTGATCGAGGATGGCAAGGTGACGCGGCCGGTGAAGGGCGCGACCCTGGTCGGCTCGGGGCCGGAGGTGCTGACGCGGGTCAGCATGGTCGGCAACGACCTCGCGCTCGACGAAGGCGTCGGCGTGTGCGGCAAGGACGGGCAGAGCGTGCCGGTCGGCGTCGGCCAGCCGACCCTGCGCGTGGACGGCATGACCGTCGGCGGCACCGCCGCGTGAGTGCACGGCAAGGCATCTTGTTTGACACGGATTCGCGCGGATGAACGCGGCCAGGGCGGAAATATCCGCGTCGATACGCGTCCGGAGATCTCAAGTGGGGTGGGCTTCAGCCCACCGCATGCATGCGTGGAATGGAACGATGGTGGGCTGAAGCCCACCCTACGGCCCTGTCGGCGGCATGCCGCGCGCGGGGCGAATGGATGCAATGGAAACGGATGCACGCGGACGGATCGGTAATGTCCGCGTCAATCCGCGTCCGAAGAAAGCTCGCGCAGCAGGCGGAACAGTTCGCGGTAGGCGTGCAGCGGCTTGTTCTGTTCACGCTCGCTGCGCGCCTGGCGGATCAGCGCGCGCAGGTGCTGGCGGTCGGCGTGCGGGTGCTGCGCGAACAGTTCGGTCAGCGCCGCGTCGCCTTCGCTGAGCAGGCGCTCGCGCAGCGCCTCGAAGCGGTGCAGCGTGGCGGTTTCGCGACGCTGGTGGTCGCGGTCGTGGTTGAGGCCGGCGCGCGCTTCGGCAAAGGCCTCTTCGCCGTGCCGGCGCATCAGCTTGGCCAGGTAGGCGAGCTGGCGCTTGCGCGCGACGTGCGCGGTGATGCGGCGCACGTTGGCGATTTCCGCGCGCACGTCCTCGGGCAGGCCGAGCGCGTCGAGGCGGGACGGCGGCAACGCGACCAGCGTTTCCGCAAGCTCCAGCACGGCCAGGGCATCGCGGCGCTGCTGGCTGCGGCTGGGCGCTTCGAATGGCGCGGCGTCGTCGGTGTCGGAATGGCGCATCATCGGATTTCTGGCGCGGCCCGGCCGCGCGCACGTCGAGAAGGATAGGCGGTGAACGCAGTAACAGCCAAGCAGGACAGCAGCGCGGGCGAACTCGATCGGCTGGCCGAACTTGCCGAGGACGTGATCCGGCGCTGCCGCGCCGCGGGCGCCTCGCAGGCGGAGGTCGCTGCCAGCATCGATACCGGCCTGAGCGTCAGCGTGCGCCTCGGCGAGGTGGAAACGGTCGAGCGCACCCGCGACCGCGGCTTCGGCATCACCGTGTACTTCGGCCAGCGCAAGGGCTCGGCCAGCACCGCGGACCTGCAGCCGGATTCGATCGAGGCCAGCATCCGCCAGGCCTGCGCGATCGCGCGCTACACCGAGGAAGACCCCGCCGCCGGCCTCGCCGACGCCGCGCTGATGGCGCGCGAATTCCCCGAACTCGACCTGTGGCATCCGTGGGACATCGACGTCGAGCGGGCGAGCGCGCTGGGCGTCGAGATCGAGGACGCCGGCCGCGCGGTCCCGCGCATCAGCAACTCCGAAGGCGCGGCGGTGCAGGCCGGCGAGACGCTGGCGGTGTACGCCAACTCGCACGGCTTCGTCGGCCGCGAGCGCGGCACGCGGCACATGCTGTCGTGCGCGCTGATCGCCGAGGACGACGCCGGCATGCAGCGCGACTACTGGTACGACACCGTGCGCGCGGCGGCGGATTTCATGCCCGCCGCCGAGCTCGGCCGCAAGGCCGCCGAGCGCACCGTCGCGCGCCTCGGCGCGCAACGGCTGACGACGCGCCAGTGCCCGGTGCTGTTCGTGCCCGAAGTGGCGCGCTCGCTGGTCGGGCACCTGGTGTCCGCGGTCAGCGGCGGCGCGCTGTACCGCAAGGCCAGCTTCCTGCTCGACCACGCGGGCAGGCAGGTGCTGCCTCCGTTCGTCGACATCGTCGAGCGCCCGCATCTGGCGCGCGGCCACGGCTCGACCGCGTTCGACGCCGAGGGCGTGGCCACGCGCGAATCGCCGCTGGTGGCCGGCGGCGTGCTGCAGCGCTACGTGCTGGGCAGCTACTCGGCGCGCAAGCTCGGCCTTGCCAGCACCGCCAATGCCGGCGGCATCCACAACCTCGTGGTCGCGCCCGGCAGCGACGACTTCGCCGCGCTGCTGCAGCGCATGGGCACCGGCCTGGTCGTCACCGAGGTGATGGGACAGGGCGTGTCGATCGTCACCGGCGACTACTCGCGCGGCGCCGCCGGTTTCTGGGTGGAGAACGGCGAGATCGCCTACCCGGTGGAGGAGATCACCATCGCCGCCAACCTGCGCGACATGTTCGCCGGCATCGTCGCGGTCGGCCGCGACGTCGATCCGCGTTCGCACATCCTCACCGGCTCGATCCTGGTCGAGCGCATGACCGTGGCCGGGGAATAACCGCAAGGGCGGCGCGGGAGGGGCTTCGGCTCCGCTCGCGGCCGTTCCGGCCGGGGCCGAAGCCCCTCCCGCAAGGCCGTTCGCCCGGCGACATGCGGGCTTGACAGCGCTGCGCCGCCTCCGGACAGTGGCACGGCGCATGTCGCGCTTGGCAGGAGCGAAGCCATGAGTGTGCCCCCGGAGTCCGTGTCCACGCCGCCCCCGCCGCCCGCAGGCGGCGTACCCAGCGCGGAAGAGCGCCAGTGGGCAATGTTCGCGCACCTCTCGGCGCTGATCGGCGGCCTGCTCAGTTCGACCCTCGGCGGCCTGGCCGTGTTCGTCGGCCCGTTGGTGATCTGGCTGATGAAGAAAGACACGATGCCGTTCGTGGACGATCAGGGCAAGGAAGCGCTGAACTTCAACATCACGGTGGCGATCGCCGCGCTTGCCCTGGTGGTGCTGTCGGTGATCACCATCGGCATCGGGCTGGTGGTCACGATCCCGCTGTTCGTCGTACTCGGCATCGCCTGGCTGGTCTGCACGATCGTTGCCGCGATCCGCGCCAACGAGGGCAAGGCCTACCGCTATCCCTACGCGCTGCGGCTGATCAAGTAACCGCGCCGCGAAGCGCATCCGCCTCCGATGCGTCCGCGACGCTCGCCGCATCCTGCGGCTGCGTCGCCGTGATGATCAGTGCGCGCGCGCAGCGGCGTAGCGCGCCAGTTCGGCCAGCAGCGCCGCGCGCGCGCCCAGCGGGCGCAGCGCGTCCAGCGCCGCGTCGGTGAGCTCGGCGAGACGGCGGCGCGAGGCGTCCATGCCGAGGATCGAGGGGAAGGTCGGCTTGGCGGCGGCGGCATCCTTGCCGGCGGTCTTGCCCAGCACCTCGGTCGCGCCTTCGACGTCGAGGATGTCGTCCTGCACCTGGAAGGCCAGGCCGACGGCGTGGCCGTAGCGATCGAGCGCGCCGAGCGTGGTTGCACCGGCGCCGCCGGCCAGCGCGCCCAGGCGCACCGCGGCGCGGATCAGCGCGCCGGTCTTGTGCATGTGCATGCGCTCGAGTTCGGCCAGAGTGAGGGTCTTGCCGACCGCGGCGAGGTCCAGCGCCTGGCCGCCGGCCATGCCCTCGGCGCCACAGGCGGCGCCCAGCACGCGCAGCATCTCGATGCGCGTGGCCGCGTCCAGGCCGGATGCCGCGTCGCCCGCCAGCAGCTCGAACGCCAGCGCCTGCAGGGCGTCGCCGGCCAGGATCGCCGTCGCCTCGCCGAACGCGACATGGCAGGTCGGGCGGCCGCGGCGCAGGGCGTCGTCGTCCATCGCCGGCAGGTCGTCGTGCACCAGCGAGTAGGCGTGGATCAGCTCGACCGCGCAGGCCGGCGCGTCCAGCGCCGCGTCGGCCGCGTCCAGCGCGGCGCCGGCCGCGTACACCAGCAGCGGGCGCAGGCGCTTGCCGCCGCCGAGCACGGCGTAGCGCATCGCGCGGTGCAGGTCGGCCGGCGGTTGGCCTTCCGGCGGCAGCGCGCGCGCCAGCGCGGCGTCGGCGCGCGCGATCAGCGCCTGGAGAGCCGGAGCGGGCGCGGAGGAACTGACAGCCACGTTGAGCCTCGGTGCGTTGGCGCGTATCCGTCCGGCCGTCCGCGCGAACGCGGCAGCCGGGCGGGGCGGGTGTGACGACGAAACCGGCGCCCGCAAGGCGCCGCGCGGTGCGCCTATTCGGGCGCCTCGAAAGGCGTCGCGCCGGCGGGCGCGTCCGGATCGAGCAGCAGCTTCACGCGCAGCTCCGCCTGCTCCAGCGCGTTCTGGCAGTTGCGGTAGAGCGCGATGCCGCGCTCGAACGACTGCAGCGATTCGTCCAGGCTGAGTTCGCCTTCCTCCATGCGCGCGACCAGTTGCTCGAGCTCGTCCAGCGAGTGCTCGAACTGCGCGATCGGCGCGGGGGAGTCGGCTGCGGGTGCGGGCTTCGCCATGGCGCGCAAAGCTAGCGCAGCGCATGGCGGGAATCAATCGCGCGGGTCGCAGACGCGGCGACCCGCGGGTTTCCGGTAGCGTGGCCGGCAGCGCCCCGCGTGGGCGGGTCAGCCGCCGTCGTGCCTGCCCTTGCCGCGGCCGTTGCCATGGCCATTGCCGTGGCCGTGACCGTCGTCGTCGCGATGGCCGCGATCGCCGCCGCGATCGCCGCCGCGATCACGGTCGCGGTCGCGGTGCCTGAAGTCGGGGCGGTGGCCGCCGTAGTGCTCGACCACGTAGGTGTGATCGACGTAGGGCCGGTCGCTGTACAGCTCCAGCGAGATGCCGCCGCTGCGCACATAGGGCTGGTAGTCCAGCGGCAGGCTGGCGCCGAAGCTCCAGCCGTTGCCGCCCAGCCAGAACCACAGCCGCGAGTCGGGCGCGTAGTAGACCTCGCCGGACGGGTAATAGACGTAGCGGTGCTTGGCGCGGTAGCCGTGCGCGGGCGCCCACGGCGGCGGGTCGGCCCAGGCGGCCAGCGGCAGGGCGCAGGCCAGGGCCAGCGCGGCGGCAAGGGTGCGGTTGAGCGTTCGGGGCGTCATGGCGTCTTCCTCCGCGGCGACGGGGCGCGGCGAACCGTTCGCGATCCGCATGAGCACGCTAAGCGCCGCGCAGCATACGGCGGCTGAACGGCCGCGTTCGCGCCGCTCAGCAGGCCGGCGTCCAGCGCGGCCGTGCCGCCAGTCGCTCGAACAGCGCCGCGCCCGCGTCGCTGCGCCACAGGTCGGCGACCGCCAGCAGTACGCCGTCGGCGGTGTAGATCAGCGGGCAGCGCGTGCGCCGCCAGGGCGGGATGCCCGCCTGCTGGTACAGATCGCGCAGCGCGCGGGTGTGGCGGTCGCCGGCCGGCTTCAGGCGCGCGCCGGCCACGCCGATGCGCACTTCCAGCGGCGCATCGAGACGTTCGGGCGCGTCGACCTCGAGCGCCAGTACGCCGCCGCGCGCCGGCAGCGCCAGCGGCGTGCCGTCCCAGCGCGCGCGCCAGTCGGACGGGACTTCCGGCAACGGCGCCATCGCGTACAGCAGGCCGCGCCAGAGGCGCATCTCGACGCCCGGCCAGGCGACGCGCGGGACGCGGTCGCCCGCGCTGGTTTCGACCTGGCGCAGCAGCTCGGCGGCCTGCGCGCGGGTGGGCGCGGGCAGGCCGAGGCCGTGCAGCCAGCCTTCCAGCACCGGCGTGCGCAGCGCCGGCGACAGCGCGGCCCAGCCGGCGGCATCGAGCGTGGCCGGCTCCGCGCCGCGCAGCCGCGCGCGCGCCGCGTCCGCCTCGTGCGCGATGTGCGCGGCCGCCTCGCGGCACAGCGTCGCGGCGTGCGCGATCGCCTGCGGCGCCTGCGGCCAGTGCCGGGCGAGGCGCGGCAGGATCTCGCGACGCAGGTAGCTGCGCGCCAGCGCGGGGTCGGCGTTGGCGGGATCCTCGATGCAGGCCAGCGCGTGCGCGCGCACGTAGTCGGCCAGCGCCGCGCGCGGCAGCGCCAGCAGCGGACGCCACAGCCGGCCGCGCGCGAACGCGCGCTCGGCGCGCATCCCGCCCAGGCCTTCCGGCCCGGCGCCGCGCAGCAGTTTCAGCAGCACGGTTTCGGCCTGGTCGTCGCGGTGCTGGGCCAGCACCAGCGTTTCGCCGTCGCGCAGCTCGGTGGCGAACGCCGCATAGCGCGCGTCGCGCGCCGCCGCCTCCAGCCCCTCGCCGCGGCCAAGCGGCACCTCCACGCGAATCACCGCCAGCGGCACCTGCAGCAGCGCCGCGAACGCGCGACAGTGCGCCGCCCAGCGCGCGCTGTCGGCGTGCAGGCCGTGATCGACGTGCACCGCGCGCAGCCCGCGCGCGCGCGCCTCGGGCAGCGCCGCCAGCGCGTGCAGCAGCGCGGTGGAATCGGGACCGCCGCTGTAGGCGACGCAGAGCGGGCCGGGATGACGCCCGATCAGCGCTGCCTGCAGGGTGCTGGCGAGAGCGTCGGCGATCATCGCAAGACGGGTGCGTCCGCAAGGACGATGTGGCGGATCCACTGCTGCGGAAACGCGGCGCGGGCTCTCGGCCGCATGGCCGTCCGGGCGGGGCGCTCGACGCGGTGCGAAGGCCTATCTGATGCCGTAGTTGAAGACCTGGCGCACCCTGATCGCGACCGGGTGGCCGTCCTTGATGGCCGGGGCGTAGCGCCACTTCTGCACGGCGATGATTGCGTGGTCCGCATAGTAGCGATAGTCGGTTTCGAGCACCTTGAAGTCCGACGTGTGGCCATCGATGCCGATGGTGTACTCGATCATCGAGTGGCCGCCCTTGTGGGAAAGGAGCTGGCTGATCGGGTAGATCGGCGCGTGGCCGCTCAGGAGCCGCGGTGGCGTGTCGTAGTCCGGATCATGCGCGGGGGCGTTGACCATGCCCTCCGGAATGGAATCGCCCGCGTCCACCCCTTTTTTCAGGGGCATGGTCTCGCATCCCGCCAAAGCGAGCACGACCGCGGCCAAGGCTGCGTACTTCGTGCCGATGCCCATCGAGTTCCCTCTCGCAGTCCGTGCGCGCGGAAGCCGGTGATGCGGACAGATTAACCGAAGTCCCGTCCGAAGGCGGGCACCCGGAACGGCCTCAGCCGCCTTCCTGGTACGCGCCGTAGCGGCGCAGGCGCTGGTAGCGCCGTTCCAGCAGGTCGGGGACGGCGACGCCTTCCAGCTCGGCGAGGGTGCCGAGCAGGATCGACTTCAGCGTGGCGGCCATCGCTTCGGGATTGCGGTGTGCGCCGCCCAGCGGCTCGGGCACGATCTCGTCGATCAGGCCGAGCTCCTTCAGGCGCGGCGCGGTCAGGCCAAGCGCCTCGGCGGCGTCGCGCGCCCTCTCGGCGCTCTTCCACAGGATCGAGGCGCAGCCCTCGGGGCTGATCACGGAGTAGGTCGAGTACTGCAGCATCAGGGTGCGGTCGCCGACGCCGATCGCCAGCGCGCCGCCGGAGCCGCCTTCGCCGATCACCGTGCAGATCACCGGCACGCGCAGCTCGGCCATCTCCAGCAGGTTGCGCGCGATCGCCTCGCTCTGGCCGCGCTCCTCGGCGCCGACGCCGGGGTAGGCGCCGGGGGTGTCGATGAAAGTCAGCACCGGCAGGCCGAAGCGCTCGGCCATCTTCATCAGCCGCAGCGCCTTGCGGTAGCCCTCCGGGCGCGGCATGCCGAAGTTGCGGCGCACCTTGGTCTTGGTGTCGCGGCCTTTCTGGTGGCCGATGATCATCACCGGCTTGCCGTCGATGCGGCCGAGGCCGCCGACGATGGCCGCGTCGTCGGCGTAGGCGCGATCGCCGGCCAGCTCGTGGAATTCGTCGCAGATCGCGGCAAGGTAGTCGTTGGTGTAGGGGCGGCCCGGGTGGCGGGAGAGCTGGGTCACCTGCCACGGCGCGAGGTCGCGGAAGATATCGGCGGTCCTGGCCTCCAGCTTTTCCTGCAGCCGGCCGATCTCTTCCTCGATGTTGAACGCCTGGCCGTGGCTGGCGTGGCGCAGCTCCTGGATCTTCGCTTCCAGTTCGGCGATCGGCTGCTCGAAATCGAGGAAATTGGGGTTCATTCGCGACCGTTCGCGCAACAAAGGGTGCGAGTATAGCGCGCCGGCGGAACCGGCGAACGGGGTCAGCCCGCGCTCGGCCTTGCCAGCTTGAGTTCGGTGCCCAGCACGCCGGGCAGGCCGGCCAGCGCGCGCAGCAGTTCCGGCTGGACGCGCACCCGCCAGGCGTCGCCCAGCTCGTATTCGGCGCGGCCGTGGCCGTTGGCGTAGGCGAGCCGCAGCGGCGTCTGCCCGCCGCGGTAGCCGGCCAGCGCCTGCTTGAGCGCCTCGGCGAAGGCCGGGCCGACGCCGTTCAGGGTGACCCGCAGCAGGCGCGCGTGGCGCTCGCAGGCCTCGCCCAGCGACCACACGCGGCGCGCGCGCAACTGGTAGCCGCCGGCGAAGTCGTCGACCGACAGCCCGCCCTCGACCACCAGCAGCGCGTCGCGGGTCAGCAGCGGGCCGTATTCCTGGTAGGCCTCGCGGAAGAAGCTCGCCTCGATGCGGCCGCTGGCGTCCTCGATCTGCACGAACGCCATCGCGTCGCCGCGCTTGCGCACGGCGACCACCTGGCCGGCGACGATCCACGGCGTCTCCGGGCCGCGGCGGAAGCGGTTGCCGTCGTCGCCGTCGTCGCGGCGCGGGCGCGGCGGCTGGTAGCGCTGCTCGATGTCGCCCAGCGGGCAGGTGGCGAGCTGCGCCAGCACTTCCTTCCAGGCGTCGGTCGGGTGGCCGGACAGGTAGTGGCCGAGCGTCTCGCGTTCGCCCAGCAGCTTGCGCTCGAGCGGCCAGTCGTCGGCGCTCGGCAATTCGATGGGCGTCGGCGCCGCGCCCATCGCGCCGAACATGTCGTTCTGGCCGGCGGCGCGGTCGCGCAACTGCTGCTCGGCGGCCTTCATCACTTCCGGCAACTGCGCCATCAGCGTTGCGCGGTTGGCGGCGAGGCCGTCCAGCGCGCCGGACAGGATCAGCGCCTCCAGCACGCGCTTGTTGAGCTTGGTCGGGTCGACGCGGCGGCAGAAATCCAGCAGGTCGCGGTAGGCGCCGCGCGCGGCGCGCTCGCCGACGATCGCCTCGCAGGCGCCGCGGCCGACGCCCTTGATCGCGCCGAGGCCGTACTGGATCGTCTTCGCGTCCAGTGCCTCGAACATGAAAGCGCTGGCGTTGACGTCCGGCGGCAGCACGCCGAGGCCGATCGCCTTGGCCTCGTCGAGGAAGTTGACCACCTTGTCGGTGTTGTCCATGTCCGCGGACATGGTCGCCGCCATGAATTCTGCCGGGTGGTGCGCCTTCAGCCACGCGGTCTGGTAGGCGACCAGCGCATAGGCGGCCGAGTGCGACTTGTTGAAGCCGTACTCGGCGAACTTCTCCATCAGGTCGAAGATCGAGGTCGCCAGCCGCGCGTCGATGCCGTTGGCCGCCGCGCCCTCCTCGAAGATGGCGCGCTGCTTGGCCATCTCCTCGGGCTTCTTCTTGCCCATCGCGCGGCGCAGCAGGTCGGCGCCGCCCAGCGAGTAGCCGGCCAGCACCTGCGCGATCTGCATCACCTGCTCCTGGTAGACGATCACGCCGTAGGTCGGCTTGAGGATCGGCTCCAGCGAAGGGTGCGGGTAATCGACCGCGGCGTGGCCGTGCTTGCGCTCGATGAAGTCGTCGACCATGCCCGATTGCAGCGGGCCGGGGCGGAACAGCGCGACCAGCGCGACGATGTCGTCGAACACGTCCGGCTGCAGCTTCTTGACCAGTTCCTTCATGCCGCGCGATTCGAGCTGGAACACCGCGGTGGTCTCGCAGCGTTTCAGCAGCGCGAAGGTGTCCGCGTCGTCGAGCGGCAGTTGCGCGATGTCCAGCGGCGCCTCGGCGGCGCGCGCGCGCCGTGCGTTGATCGCCTTCACCGCCCAGTCGATGATGGTCAGCGTGCGCAGGCCGAGGAAGTCGAACTTGACCAGGCCGACCGCCTCGACGTCGTCCTTGTCGAACTGCGTGACCACGCCGCCGCCGCCCGGTTCGCTGTACAGCGGCGCGTAGTCGGTCAGCGGCCCCGGCGCGATCACCACGCCGCCGGCGTGCTTGCCGGCGTTGCGCGTGAGGTCCTCGAGCTTGCGCGCCAGGTCGACCAGCTCGCGGATGTCGTCCTCGCCCTCGTAGCGCTGGCGCAGCTCCTGCGATTCCTTCAGCGCCTCGTCCAGCGAGATGCCGAGCGTGTTCGGGATCAGCTTGGCCACGCCGTCGACGTGGTTGTAGCCCATGCCGAGCACGCGGCCGCTGTCGCGCACCACCGCCTTCGCCGCCATCGTGCCGTAGGTGATGATCTGGCTGACGTGGTCGCGGCCGTACTTGTGCGCGACGTAGTCGATCACCTCGTCGCGGCGGTCCATGCAGAAGTCGACGTCGAAGTCGGGCATGGACACGCGTTCGGGGTTGAGGAAGCGCTCGAACAGCAGGTCGAAGCGCAGCGGGTCGAGGTCGGTGATGCCGAGCGCGTAGGCGACCAGCGAGCCGGCGCCGGAACCGCGGCCGGGGCCGACCGGGATGCCGTTCTGCTTGGCCCAGTTGATGAAGTCCGCGACGATCAGGAAGTAGCCGGGGAACCCCATCGCGACGATGACGTCCAGCTCGGTCTGCAGGCGCTGCGCGTAGTCCTCGCGGCGGTGGCCCGGCGCGATCGCATGGCCGGCGAGGCGCGCTTCGAGGCCGGCCTGCGCCTGCGCGCGGATGAACGATTCGAGCGTGTGCGCGGCGGGCACCGGGAACGCCGGCAGGTAGTAGGTGCCGAAGCTCAGTTCGACGTTGCAGCGCTTGGCCAGCTCGACGCCGTTCTCCAGCGCCTCGGGCAGGTCGGCAAACAGCGCCGCCATCTCCTGCGGCGTTTTCAGGTACTGCTGGTCGGTGTAGTCGCGCGGCCGGCGCGGGTCGGCCAGCACGCGGCCCTGCTGGATGCACACGCGCGCTTCGTGCGCCTCGAAGTCGTCGCGCGCGAGGAAGCGCACGTCGTTGCTGGCCAGCACCGGCAGGTCGAGCGATGCGGCCAGTTCCAGCGCATGCGCGTTGAAGGCGTCCTCGTCGCGGTGCCCGGTGCGGGTCAGTTCGAGGTAGCAGCGCTGGTCGAACAGTGTGCGCAGGCGCTCGGCCTGCGCGCGCGCCTCCTCGGCCTGGCCGGCCAGCAGCGCGCGGCCGACCGGGCTGTCGCGTCCGGCCAGCGCGAACAGTCCGGCCTGCGCCTCGGCCAGCCAGCCCGGATCGACCAGCGCGCGGCCGCCGTGCTGCCCCTCGCGCCAGGCGCGCGATATCAGCCGCGACAGGTTGAGATAGCCGTCGCGGTCGCGGCACAGCACGGTCAGGCGCTGCGGGCGCGTCGCGTCGGCGGCATCGGCGAGCCACAGGTCGCAGCCGACGATCGGCTTCAGGCCGGCCGCGCTCGCCGCCTTGTAGAACTTCACCAGCGCGAACAGGTTGCTCTCGTCGGTCAGCGCCACCGCGGGCATGCCGGCGCGCACGCAGGCGTCGACCAGCGCGGGGATGCGGATGGTCGAATCCACCAGCGAGTATTCGCTGTGCAGATGGAGGTGGATGAAGCCGGCGGACATGGGACCTGCGGAGGGTGTGCCCGGCAAGCCTAGCCACCGGGGTCCGGGCGGGCAAGCTTGACAGCGCGCGCCGGGGCTCGCCGGCGCGCGCGCTTGCTCAGCTCACGCGGAAGCGGTCGCCGCCGAGATGGTAGTCGGCGTACGCGGCGGCGGTCGTCGGCGCGGCGCTGCGATACTGGCGCAGGCGCACCTGCAGCCAGTCCTCGGGGCTGGGGTGCAGCGCCTGCTCGTCGGGCACGTTGAGCTTGGCCGCAAGCTCGCGGCGGAAGCGGCAGAAGTCGCCGTAGGCGACGGCCAGCAGGGCCACGTCCAGCGGCAGCGGCGCCTGTTCGCTGATGGCGTCCTGCTGCTCGACCAGGGCGCGCAGGCGTTCCGGCTCCGGACAGGCCGACTGCCAGTCGGGATCGGCCAGCATGTCGTGCAGGTGCGCGGCGTAGTCGGCCAGCCGCAACGGGCCGCCGGCGTGCGTGAAGGTGGAAGCGGGGGTGTGCGTATTGGCGGGGGCGATCATGGCCGGACTCCTGCGCGTGAGCCGCGATGGCGTCCGGATCCGGCGGGCGCCGCCTCGCGGCGATGGGCCTCGGTCCCTAGGAAATTTCCCGGCACAGCCTGTTGCCGACATGCGGAACGGTCCGGGACATCCTTGGCGCCATTGTAGGCGCTTTCGCGCGCGCCGGGGTTGCGGGGCAATGGCGTCGCGCGAACCCGTGCGCCGTGTCGGCGCGCGGCAGCGTTCAGGCGTCGAACAGTCCGGGCGCCAGCAGCGCCAGCACCGGCGCGAAGCTGCGCCGGTGCTCGGCGCAGGGACCGAGCCGCGCCAGCGCTTCGAGGTGTTCCGGCGTGCCGTAGCCTTTGTGCCGGGCGAAGCCGTAGCCGGGATGGCGCGCGTCCAGCGCGCACATGTGGCGGTCGCGGGTCACCTTGGCCAGGATCGAGGCGGCGCTGATCGCCGGTTCCCGCGCGTCGCCGCCGACGATCGCGCGCGCCGGGCAGGGCAGGCCGGCGGGCACCTTGTTGCCGTCGATCAGCGCTTCGCTCGGTATGCGGCGCAGTTGCGCGACGGCGCGTGCCATGCCGAGCATGGTCGCGCGGAAGATGTTGTGGCGGTCGATCTCGGCGACCTCGACCAGCACCACCGCGTGCGCCAGCGCGCGTTCGAGGATCAGCGGGTACAGCGCTTCGCGCTGCGCTTCGCTGAGGCGCTTGGAGTCGGCCAGGCCGTCGATCGGCCGCGCCGGATCGAGGATCACCGCGGCCACCGCGACCGGCCCGGCCAGCGGGCCGCGGCCGGCCTCGTCGACGCCGGCGATCGCGGGATCGCTCACTCGCCGAGATCCTGCAACTGGCCGAACACGTCGGCGCGGTAGGAGTCCATCAGCGCGTGCGCGTCGCAGTCGAGGTAATGGCCCTTGCAGCGCTCGCGCAGCAGCGCGTTGGCGGTGAAGAACGCGTCCTTGTGCAGGTCCGCCGCGTCCAGCACCAGGCTGCCGAGGAAGGCGAGGTCGAGCACCGGGTAGTCGTAGCGGTGCAGCGGCGTGGCGTATCCCTTGAGCATGTAGTAGGTCACGCGGGTCGGATCGGGGATGCCGGCCGGCAGGCGCTTGGCGATGCCGTTGATCGCGCCGTCGAACGACGGCTGGTGGTCGCCGAAGTGGACCATCAGCACGGGCTTGCCGCCGGCGCGCAGCAGGCCCTCGAGGCGCGCGATCGCGCGATCGGACTGGTCGAGGCGTTCCAGGTAGTTGGTCAGGTTGAGGTTCTGCCAGTCGTCCATCTTGCCGGTGAACAGCGGCCGGTCGTACGGCGGGCGCAGCTTCGCGTACGGCGTCATGTGCGGGCCGTGCTGGTGCAGGGTCAGCATGAACAGGAACACCGGCTGGCCGTTGGCCTTGGCCTTCTCGTCGGCGTACACGCGTTCGAACACGCGCAGCAGGTCGGCGTCGGTCGAGTCCCAGCCGAGGCCGACCTGCTCGCCGCCGTAGAACGCGTCGAAGCCGTAGTCGGCGTAAGCGTTGCGGCCGTTGAGGAAGTCGCCGTCGGTCGGATAGATCGCCACCGTGCGGTAGCCGTTGGCGCGCAGCGCGCGCGGCAGCGTGTAGCGGATGCGCGGCGCCAGGTTGAACGGCGCGTACAGCCCGGCCGGGCCGAACTCCTCGTGCGAGAGGCCGGTCAGGAACGAGAACTCGCTGGTCCAGGTGCCGCCACCCCAGGTGTGCACGTCGAGCAGGCCGTGCGCCAGCGTGCGGCGGTCGGCGTGGAACATGCGCCGGTCGCACAGGCGAAGCGTGCAGGCGGCCATGATGCGCGGATCGAACGTGCTTTCTTCCAGCACCGCGACGATGTCGGGGCGCGGGTGCAGCGCGGCGCCGGCGTCGGCGTCGGCGCGCTTCCAGTCGAATGCGTCGGCGGCCTGCGTGGGGTAAGCCGGCGCCTGCACGGTGGTGGCGCGGAACGAGATCAGGAAATCGGTGATCAGGCTGGCGTCGGTCATCGCCAGCCACATGCCCTTGGCGTGCACCTCGGCGAACGGCCCGGTGGTGCTCATCGCCTCGCCGGCCGAAAGCAGCGCGAACGCGGCGAGCAGCGCGCGCGCCAGCCACGGCCGGCGGCGGTGCGCGAACGAAGGCGCGCGCTCGAGCCGCCACGCCAGCCCCAGCAGCAGCGGCACGCACAGCACCGCCGCCAGCGCCGCGCCGACCAGCAGCGGATAGCGCGACATCGTGCGCAGCGTATCCGCGTTGACCATGTAGACGATGTCGGGCGCCAGCAGCGGCGTCGTGAGGTATTTGTACTTGAGGTGCGCGGCGGCCTCGAGCACCAGCGTCAGCAGGCCCGCCGCCGCCAGGCCGAACGCGAAGCGCCCGCTCAGCGCGACCAGGAACAGCCCGAGCGCGATGTACAGCGCCGAGGTGAACGCGCGTTCCAGCGCAGAGTGTTCGATCAGCGGCCCGAACGCGAGCACGACGAGAAACACGGCGGCGCCCGCCGCCGTCACCCAGCGCCGCGCCTGCTGCGATTCCCCCCGTGATCGAAGCGTCGTCTCCATGCGGCGCGGATGCTGTGCCCGCGCCCCGGCAGCGTCAATAGGCCGGCTGCGGATCGTTCAGGCGGCGGCGGGGCGCAACAGCTCGCCGACCACATCCGCCGCCGCGCCGGCGGCGCCGTCGGCGGCACCGGCCTTGAGCAGCAGGTGCAGGCGCTCGAACTCGGCGACCTGCGCGGCGGCCTGCGCCGGATCGCGCAGCAGCGCCAGCACGGCATCGGCCAGCGCCGCCGGCGTGCAGGCGTCCTGCATCAGCTCCGGCACCACGCGCCGCCCGGCCAGCACGTTGGGCAGGGAGAACACGTCGGTTTTCAGCAGGCGGAGCATGCGCGCCAGGCGATAGGTCGTCGGCGCCACCCGGTAGGCGACCACCATCGGCAGCTTCGCCAGCATCGCCTCCAGTGCGGCGGTACCGGAGGCCAGCAGCACCGCATCGGCGGCGATCATGACCTCGTGGGCGCGGCCGTCGAGGACCACGGGCGACGGGAGGCGGGTGGCGGAAGGCGGGAAAGCTGCGGCGAGTTCGCGCGCGATCGCGGTGCGGCAGGCCGCGTTGGCGGTGGGGATCACGATGCGCAGATCGGGCACGGCGGCGGCAGCGCGCCGCGCCGCGGCGAGGAAGATCGCGGCCAGCCGATGGATCTCGCTCATGCGGCTGCCGGGCAGCACGGCCAGCACCGGCGCGTCGGCGGGCAGGCCGAGCGCGGCGCGCGCCGCGGCGCGGTCCGGGCGCAGCGGGAAGCGGTCGGCCAGCGGATGGCCGACGAAGCGCGCGTCGACGCCGTAGCGGGCGTAGATCGGCGGCTCCATCGGGAACAGGCACAGCACGCGGTCGGCGCTGGCGCCGATCTTCGCCGCGCGCCGCTCGCGCCAGGCCCACACCGAAGGGCTGACGTAGTGCACGGTGCGCAGGCCGGCCTGCTTGAGGCGCCGTTCCAGCCCCAGGTTGAAGTCGGGGGCATCGATGCCGATCACCACGGCCGGACGCGCCGCGACCAGCCGCGCCAGCAGATTGCGGCGCAGGCGCAGCAGGCGCGGCAGGTGGCCGATCACCTCGGCCAGGCCGAACAGCGACAGCTCGGCCATGTCGTACCAGGAATCGAAGCCCTGCGCCTGCATGCGCGTGCCGCCGATGCCGACGAAACGGGCGCCTGGAAAGCGCTCGCGCAGTGCCGTCATCAGGTTCGCGCCCAACTGGTCGCCGGAATCCTCGCCGCAGACCAGCGCGATCAGCGGACCTGCAGCGGCCGGTTCGTGCACTGGCGACGGATCGCGGCGGAGCGTGTCGGACGTATCGGCGTTCGTCGCCATCGTGCGGGGAGTCAGCGCGCCAGGCCGCGCTGGCAGTGGTCGAGGAACTCCAGCATGGCGCGCACGTCCTCGCTCTCCTGCGCCTGCAGCGCGAGCTGTTCGCGCGCCTCGGACTGGCTGAGGCCGGCCATGTACAGCGTGCGGTAGGCGCGCTTGATCGCCGAGATGCGCGGCGCTTCGAAGCCGCGGCGCTTGAGGCCTTCGCTGTTGATGCCGCGCGGGCGGCCGTTCTGGTCGTTGGCCATCATCACGAACGGCGGCACGTCCGCGCCGACCAGGCAGCCCATGCCGATGAATGCGTGCGCACCGACCTTGCAGAACTGGTGCACGCCGGCGTAGCCGGAGACGATCACCCAGTCGCCGATCTCCACGTGGCCGGCCAGCCCCGAGTAGTTGGAGAACACCGTGTGGTTGCCCACCTGGCAGTCGTGCGCGATGTGCACGTAGGCCAGCAGCCAGTTGTCGTTGCCGATGCGGGTGATGCCGCCGCCGTCGCCGGTGCCGCGGTTGATGGTGACGAACTCGCGGATCAGGTTGCCGTCGCCGATCACCAGCTCGGTGCGTTCGCCGCGGAACTTCTTGTCCTGCGGATCGGCGCCCAGCGAGGCGAACTGCCAGACGCGGTTGTCGCGGCCGATGCGGGTCGGGCCCTGCACGACGACGTGCGGGCCGATGGTGGTGCCGGCGCCGATCTCGACGTCGGCGCCGATGATCGAGTAGGCGCCGACCTCGACGTCGGCGGCCAATTTCGCGGAAGGGTCGATCTGTGCGGTGGGATGGATCATGGCCGATGCGATCAGTCGCTGCGCTCCGCGCACATCAGCTCGCAACTGGCGACCTCCTTGCCGTCGACCAGCGCGCGCGCCTCGAAGATGCCCATCTTGCGGATCGTGCGCTTCAGGGTGATCTCCAGCATCAACTGGTCGCCCGGCACCACCGGCGCGGTGAAACGCGCCTTGTCGACCTTGACCAGGTAGAACAGCGGGTTGTCCTGGTTGCCGTCCGGCCCGGCGGAAAGCTGCACCAGCAGGCCGGAGGCCTGCGCCAGCGCCTCGATGATCAGCACGCCCGGCATCACCGGATGGCCGGGGAAGTGGCCCTGGAAGAACGGCTCGTTGACGGTGACGTTCTTCAGCGCGGTGATGCGCGCGTTCGGCTCCAGCGCCACCACGCGATCGACCAGCAGGAACGGATAGCGGTGCGGCAGCAGTCGCTGGATGCTTTCGACGTCGAGCAGCGGCGCGGCAGGGGCGCGGTCATTCATCATGCGTGTCCTTTTCCAGCGCGGCGATGCGGCGGGCCAGCTCGTCGAGATGACGGATGCGGGCCGCGTTGCGTCGCCAGCGGCGGTTCTGCTCCAGGGGGGTGCCCGAAGAATACTCCCCGGGTTCGCGGATCGAATGGGTGACCAGACTCATGGCGGTGATCGTAACCCGATCCGCCACCTCGAGATGACCGAGGATGCCGGCGCTGCCGCCGATCAGGCAATAGCGCCCGATCTTCGCGCTGCCGGCCACGGCGGCGCAGCCGGCCAGTGCGGTGTGCGCGCCGATCTTCACGTTGTGCGCGATCTGGATCTGGTTGTCCAGGCGCACGTCTTCCTCGAGCACGGTGTCGTCCAGTGCACCGCGGTCGATGGTGGTGTTGGCGCCGATCTCGCAGTCGTCGCCGATGCGCACGCCGCCGAGTTGCGGCACCTTGACCCAGTGGTCGCGCTCGAAGGCGAGGCCGAAACCGTCGGCGCCGAGCACCGCGCCGGGGTGCACCAGCACGCGCTTGCCCAGCGTGACGCGCGTCACCAGCGTCACCCGCGCGATCAGGCGCGACTGCGCGCCGACGGTGCAGCCAGGGCCGACCATGCAGTACGGACCGAGCACGGCGCCGTCCTCGATCACCGCATCGGCGTCGACCACGCACAGCGGGCCGACGCTTGCGGTCGGCGCGATCTTCGCGCCGGCCGCGACCACGGCGCTGGGGTGCGCCCCCGGTGTAGCCGCGGGCAGGCGCTCGAACAGTGCGGCGATCTTCGCGTAGGCGACGTAGGGATCGGCCGCGATCAGCGCCGCCACCGGACAGTCCGCGGCGTGTTCGGCGCGCAGCACCACGGCGCCGGCGCGCGTCGTCGCGAGCTGCGCCGCATAGCGCGGATTGGCGAGGAAGCCGAGCTGGGCCGGGCCGGCCTCGGCGAGCGTGCCGACGCCGGCGATCTCGCGCGCGCCGTCGCCGCGCAGCTCGAGGCCGAAGCGCGCGGCGAGCGCGTCCAGCCGGTGGCGCGCTTCGGCGCTCACGCGGCCACCGCGCGAAGCTCTCGACGGTACGTGCGACGCGGGTTCATGGCGTCCCCAAGCGCCCGCGGCGATGCCGCGGGACTCCTCAGAACTGCGAGCCGAAGGTGAACTGCAGGCGCTCGCGGTACGGCCGATCCTCCGGCTTGTCGCGCAGCGGCCACGCCAGGTTGATGCGGATCGGCCCGACCGGTGCCTGCCACTGCAGCGACAGGCCGGTCGATGCGCGCAGCTCGCTGGAGCTGAACGCGTTGTAGCTGGCGTACACGTTGCCGACGTCGACGAACCAGGACACGCGCGCGGTATCGGTGTTCTTCAGGAACGGCAGCGGCAGATACAGCTCGCTGGTCGCCAGCACCTTGAACGCGCCACCGACCGGCTGCGCCTCGAAATAGCTCGGCACCAGCACGCGCGGACCCAGCGTGTTGTCGCGGAAGCCGCGCACGTCGTTGACGCCGCCGGCATAGAAGTTCTGCCAGAACGGGAAGGCCAGCTTGCCGTCGCGGCCGTAGGTGTCGCCGTAGCCGAGCTGGCCGGACAGCATCCAGACGAAGTCCTTCGGCAGCGGGAAGTAGTGCGCGGCCAGGGCGGTCGCCTTGTAGTACTGCACAGTCGAGCCCGGCAGCGCGATCTCGGTGGACAGCGAGTAGATGCCGCCGCGGGTCGGCGAGAAGTACTTGTTGCGGGTGTCGTGTGCGTAGGACGCGGTCAGGTTGCCGGTGTGGATGGTGTAGTGGTCGAGCGCAATCAGGTAGTCGATGAACGACTGCGGGGTCAGCCCCGGGTACACGTTCAACCTGTTCTTGCTGAGGCCGAGGCCGACGTTGATCGTGTCGGTCTCGCTGACCGGGATCGACAGGAAGGTCGATCCGCTGACGTTGTTCTCGGTGTAGTTGGCCAGGTTGGCCTGCGATTGGTCCAGCTTGCTGTAGCGCAGGCTGTAGCCGATGCCGATGCCGCTGTCGGTGAGGTAGGGGTTGTAGTAGCTCAGCGCGGTGGTGTCGTAGTAGCTGCTGTGCTGGACCGTGGCGGACACCTTGTCGCCGGTACCGAGGAAGTTGTTCTCGGACACCGACACGCTGATGATCGCGCCGGACACCTGCGAGTAGCCGATGCCGAACATCAGGCTGCCCGAGGCCTGCTCCTCGACCTTGACGTTCAGGTCGACCTGGTCCTCGCTGCCGGGCACGCGCTGGTTCTCGACCTCGACGGTCTTGAAGTAGCCGAGCCGCTGCAGGCGGATCTTCGAGCGGTTGATCGCCGCCTGCGAGTACCACGCGCCCTCGAGCTGGCGCATCTCGCGGCGCAGCACCTCGTCCTCGGTGCGCGTGTTGCCCTTGAAGTTGATGCGGCGCACGTAGACGCGCTGGCCGGGATCGACGTACAGGGTCAGGTCGACGGTGCGCTTCTCCTTGTCCAGCTTGGGCACCGGCGAGACCTTGGCGAAGGCGTAGCCGATGTTGGACAGCATCGCGGTGATCGCGTCGGTGGAGAGCTCGATCTTCTTGCGCGAGAAGGTGTCGCCCGCCTTGATCGGCACCAGCCGGCGGATCGAGTCCTCGGGCAGGATCAGCTTGCCGAGCAGCTTGACGTCGCTGATCGTGTACACCTCGCCTTCCTTGATGCCGGCGCTGATGTACATGTTGCGCTTGTCCGGGCTGATCGCGACCTCGGTCGAGTCGAGCTGGAAGTCGGCGTAGCCGCGGTCGAGGTAGTACGAGGCCAGCTTTTCCAGGTCGCCGGACAGTTTTTCGCGCGAGTACTGGTCGTCCTTCGAGTACCACGAGGTCCAGTTGGTGGTGGCGGACTGGAAGTCGTCGCGGATCTGCTTGTCGGTGAACGTCTGGTTGCCGACGATGTTGATTTCCTTGATCCGCGAGGCCTGGCCTTCGTGGATCTCGATGTCGATGGCGACGCGGTTGCGGTCCAGCGGCACCACGTGCGGCTCGATCGAGACGTTGTACTTGCCGCGGTTGTAGTACTGGCGGATCAGCTCCTGCTTGACGTGGTCGAGCGACATGCGGTCGAAGGTGTCGCCCTCGGACAGGCCGATTTCCTTCAGGCCCTTCTTGAGGTCGTCTTCCTTGATGTCCTTGTTGCCGTGCAGGGTCAGGCGCGAGATCGACGGGCGCTCCTGCACCTTGATCACCAGGATGTCGCCCTGGCGCTCCAGCTCGACGTCGCTGAAGAAACCGGTCTTGTACAGCGCGCGGATGGCGTCCTCGGCGCGCTGCGGGGTGATCGTGTCGCCCTTCTCCACCGGCAGGTAGCTGAACACCGTGCCGCCGGAAATGCGGGTCAGGCCATCGATGCGGATGTCCGAGACCACGAACGGCTCGAAGCCGGCGGCACGGGCTTTCGCGGTCAGGCAGGCAAGCAGGATCAAGGCGGCGATTCGCTTCATCGTCGTATCCAAAGGGTTGGACGCTTGGGACGCGGCACGAGGCCGCGACAGAAGGCCGCGGATCACGAGGCCAGGCGCAGGATGTCGTTGTAGAACGCCAGCCCCATCAGCGCCGCCAGCAGCGCCATGCCGACGTATTGACCCGCCAGCATGACCCGTTCGCTCACCGGACTGCCCTTAACAAGTTCGATAAGGTAATACAGCAGGTGTCCGCCGTCCAAGATCGGGATCGGCAGCAGGTTCATGATGGCCAGGCTGAGCGAGATGATGCCGAGGAAATACAGGAACCAGGCCAGGCCCATTTCCGCCGAGGCGCTGGCGTACTTGGCGATGGTGATCGGGCCGGACAGGTTCTGCAGCGAGGCGTGACCGGTGAGCATGCGGCCGAGCATGCCCAGCGTCTGCCCGGTAAGCTGCCAGGTTTCGCCGACCGCCGCCGGCACCGCGGCGATCGGGCCGCGCTGCAGCACGGTGTCGTAGTGCGCTTCGGTCGGCCTGGCCCCGATGCCGAGCTGGTAGCCGGAACCGCCGTCGGCCAGCGTCACCCGCCGCGGCGAAGTGCGCAGGGTGATGCGGTCGGCGCCGCGCGCGACCTCGATCGCCAGCGTCTTGCCGGGGCCGGCCTCGGCGCGGATCGCGTCGGTAAGGTCGCCCCAGTCCTGCAGCGCGCGTGCGCCGACGCGCAGGATGCGGTCGCCCGGCCGCAGCCCGGCCGCCGCCGCGGCGCTGCCGGGCTCGACCGTGCCGATCACCGCCGGGATCAGGATCTGCTGCGGCACCAGGCCGATGCGCGCGACCTGCGTGCGCTCGTCGAGCCCCGCGGGCAGCGCGTCCAGCGCCAGCGTGCGCACGCGCTCGCTGCCGTCCGCCGCCTGCACGCGCACGTCGACGGAGCGACGCGCGGCGGCCGCGTCGGCCAGCGCGAGGCCGAGGTCGGTCCAGGTGGCGATGCGGGCGCCGTCGACCGCATCGACGCGGTCGCCCGGCTGGAAGCCGGCCTGCGCGGCCAGCGCCTCGGCGCGCCCGACCAGCGGCAGGTAGTCGGGCTTGCCGACCACGAACATCGCCCAGAACGCGGCCACCGCGAACAGCAGGTTGAACAGCGGGCCGGCGGCGACGATGGCGATGCGCTTCCAGACGGATTTGCCGGTGAATTCCCGCGCGCGTTCGGCGGCGGGCACGTCGCCCTCGCGCGCATCCAGCATCTTGACGTAGCCGCCCAGCGGGATCATGGCGACCACGTACTCGGTGCCATCGCGGCCGAGCCGCGACCACAGCGCGCGGCCGAAACCCACCGAGAAGCGCAGCACCTTGACGCCGCAGCGCCGCGCCACCCAGTAGTGGCCGAACTCGTGGAAGGTCACCAGCAGGCCGAGGGTGACCAGCAGCCACCAGGCGGAACCGGCGATGTTGCCGAATAAGCTCATGCGTAGGATCAGCAGAAGGCCCGGCGCATGATACGGCGGGCCGTATCGCGGGCGGTTAAATCACGATGAACCAGCGTTTCCGCATCGACCACGGGCGACGGCGGCAGTTCCGCCAGCGTCGCCTCGATCACGTCGGCGATGGCGAGGAAGGGCAGGGCGCCGGCAAGGAAGGCCTCGACCGCGATCTCGTTGGCGGCGTTCAGCAGCGCCGGCGCGTCGCCGCCGGCGCGCAGCGCCTGGTAGGCCAGCGGCAGGCAGCGGAAGGTGTCGGTGTCGGGGCGCTCGAAGCCGAGTTGGGCGCGCGCGGCCAGGTCCAGCGGCACGACGCCGGCCTCGACCCGCTCCGGCCAGGCCAGCGCGTGCGCCAGCGCGGTGCGCATGTCGGGGTTGCCCAGCTCCGCCAGCACCGAGCCGTCGGTGTATTCGACCAGCGAATGCAGCAGGCTCTGCGGATGCACGACCACGTCGATGGCCTCGGGCGCGGCGCCGAACAGCACGTGCGCCTCGATCACCTCGAGGCCCTTGTTCATCAGCGTGGCGGAATCCACCGAGATCTTGCGGCCCATGCGCCAGTTCGGGTGCGCGCAGGCCTGGTCCGGCGTGACCGCGGCCAGGTCGGCGCGCGTGCGGCCGCGGAACGGCCCGCCGGAGGCGGTCAGGATCAGCCGGCGCACGCCCGCGCGGTCCAGTTCGGGGCGCCCGCCGGGCAGGCACTGGAAGATCGCGTTGTGTTCGGAATCGACCGGAACCAGCACGCCGCCGCCCGCGCGCAGCGCCTCCAGCAGCAGCGGCCCGGCCATCACCGCGGATTCCTTGTTGGCCAGCAGCAGGCGCTTGCCAGCGCGCGCCGCGGCCAGCGTCGAAGCCAGGCCGGCGGCGCCGACGATCGCCGCCAGTACGGTGTCGCACAGCGGGCCAGCCGCGGCTTCGGTCAGCGCATCGGCGCCGGCCGCGGCCGCGGTGGGCAGCCCCGCCGCCTTCAGCTTGCGCGCCAGCGCGCCCTCCAGCGCGGGATCGGCGATGATCGCCAACTCGGGCCGGAAGCGCGCGCACAGCTCGACCAGCGCGTCGACGTTGCGGTGCGCGCTGAGCACGCCGGCGCGGAAGCGGTCGGGGTGGCGCGCGATCACGTCCAGCGCGCTGGCGCCGATCGAGCCGGTGGCGCCGAGGACCGCGACCTGTTTCATAGGCCGAGCATGGCCTCGAGCATGGCCTTGCCGACCACGAACACCGGCAGCGCGGCGAACACGCTGTCGAGGCGGTCGAACAGGCCGCCGTGGCCGGGGAACAGCGCGCCGGAGTCCTTCACGTCGGCGTGGCGCTTGATCAGGCTTTCGAACAGGTCGCCGACGATGGAGATCGCGGTGGTGAACAGCGCCAGCACGACCAGGCCGGCCAGGGCGAAGCCGCCGACGCCCAGCAGCGGACCGCCGACCAACGCGATCAGCGCGGCGCCGGCCAGCGCGCCCCACACGCCGGCGATCGTCTTGCCCGGGCTGATGCGCGGCGCCAGCTTGCGCCGGCCGTAGCGGCTGCCGGCGAGATAGGCGGCGGTATCCGCCGCCCACACGATCATCAGCGCCAGCAGCGTCCACAGGTGGCCATGCTGCTCGCTGCCGTGCACCTGCACCAGCGCCGCCCAGGCCGGCAGTACCACCAGCGCGCCGGCGCCGAGCTTCAGCCAGCCGTTCTCGCGGGTCGGCGCCGCGCCGAAGGCGTAGTGGCGCAGCCACAACAGCGCGACCGCCCACCATGCCACCCCGGCCATGATGGCCGCCGGCCACGCAACGGTTCCGCGCAGCGTCCACAGCAGCACGAACAGCGCGGCGTAGCCGGCCATGATCGCGCCGCGCGTGCGGCGATCGCGGAAGCCGGCGAGCCGGGTCCATTCCCACAGCGCCAGCAGGAAGGCGACCGCCACGACCAGCGCGAACACCGGCGTCGGCGGCAGCAGGATCAGGGCGATCGCCAGCGGGGCCAGGATCAGGGCGGTGAGGGTGCGCTGCTTCATGGTCGTCCGGGTCAGGAGGCTTGGGCGACCTGCGCGCCGGTCCTGCCGTAGCGGCGCTGGCGGCCGGCATAGTCGTCCAGCGCGCGCTGCAGGCAGGCCTGGTCAACGTCCGGCCACAGGGTGTCGGTGAAGTACAGCTCCGCGTAGGCGATCTGCCAGAGCAGGAAGTTGCTGATGCGGTGTTCGCCGCCGGTGCGGATGAACAGGTCCGGCGGCGGCAGGTCGGCGAGGCTGAGATACGGCGCCAGGGTGCGCTCGTCGATGGCATCGGCGGTCAGTTCGCCGCGCGCCACCGCCTCGGCGGCGCGGCGCGCGGCCTGGGCGATGTCCCAGCGGCCGCCGTAGTTGACGCAGACGTTCAGCGCCAGCGCGGTGTTGCCGGCGGTTTTCGCCATCGCCGCCTGCATGCGCTGGCGCAGCGGCTCGGCGAAGGCGGTCAGGTCGCCGACGAAGCGCACGCGCACGCCGTGGCCGTGCAGCTCGTCGGTTTCCTTGTCCAGCGCCTTCAGGAACAGCTCCATCAGCGCGCCGACCTCGTCCTGCGGGCGCCGCCAGTTCTCGCTGGAGAACGCGAACAGGGTCAGCGCCTCGATGCGCTGGCGCAGGCAGAACTCGACCGCCTCGCGCACCGCCTTCTGGCCGGCGCGATGGCCGAAGCTGCGCGGCCGGTGGCGCTGCTCGGCCCAGCGGCCGTTGCCGTCCATCACGATGGCGAGGTGGCGCGGGATGCGTGCGGCGGACGCGCTGCCTTCGGGCGTGGTGGCGTTCACGTCAGTCCCCGCGCCTGGCGCGCAGCGCGCGCCCCGCACCATTTGCCCTCTCCCCCGTGCGGGGGAGAGGGGAACGGGAAGCCCCGTGCGGGAGTCGTGCTGCCGGCGTCATCGCGGCGAGGGCGCTGTCGCGCGCTCGGACGTCCATTCAAAGGGCCATCAATTCGTCTTCCTTGGCCTTGACGACCGCGTCGACGTCCTTGATGTGCCTGTCGGTCAGCTTCTGGATCTCGTCGTCGGCGCGGCGGGATTCGTCCTCGGTGATCTGCTTCTGCTTGAGCAGGTCCTTGACGTGCTGTATCGCGTCGCGGCGGATGTTGCGGATCGCCACCTTGGCGCTCTCGCCCTCGTGGCTGACGTGCTTGGCGAGATCCTTGCGGCGCTCCTCGGTCAGCGCGGGCAGGTTGATGCGGATCACCATGCCGGCGGTGGTCGGGGTGATGCCGAGATCGGAGGCGAGGATCGCCTTCTCGACCGCGGACACCATCTGCTTCTCGTACGGCGTGATCGTCAGCGAACGCGCGTCGGCGACGGCGATGCCGGCGACCTGGCTGATCGGCACGTCCGAACCGTAGTAGTTCACCCTGATGCCTTCGACCAGTGCCGTGCTGGCGCGGCCGGTGCGCAGGCGCTGCAGGTCGTGCCTGAGCGTCTCGACGCTCTTGCCCATGCGGGTCTGGGCATCTTTCTTGATGTCGTTGAGCATGGGGATCCCCGGTGTGCGCAGCTAATCACGGGAGTATAGCAATTTGATCGATCCTGCCGGACCGTTCACCGGGCGCGCGGCGGCGGTTGCGGCCGGATTTCGGCCGCGGGCCACGCTCCGGGATCGCGCGCGCGCAGGGCGGCGCGCTCGGCCGCCGTCGGCGGCTGCGGCCTGCGCGGAGCCTCGTCGCGTGCGCCGAGCCGCGCCAGTTCGCTCTGCATCGCGCCGGCCGGGCGCTGCTCGGGCGCGATCGGCCAGACCAGCCAGTGGCCCTGCACGGTTCGCCCCAGCAGCCGGTTGCCGTCCGGCGAGAAGGCCAGTTGCGCGATGGCGTCCATCGCGTTGCTGTCGGCATGCAGGGGCGGGCCCGCCGCGGCGGCGGTCGTCGCATCGTAGAGCTGCACCTCGCGACGGAAAGCGTGGGCCACCAGTTTTCCGTCCGCGCTCACCGCCACCGCGCCCACGGCGGCGCTGTCGGCGCGGTGGACGGCGATGCGGGGCGCCGCTTCGCCGGTGTCGAACAGATCCTCGCTGCTGCCCGCGACGAACGCGCCGGCGCCGGTTGCGGCCACCGCGATCGGTCGGGCGGATCCGGTCGGTCGCCGGGCGCGGATCGCGTCGGCGGCCGGATCCCACGCGATCAACGCGTCGTCGCCAAGGCGCGGATCGTCGGCGCGGGCGACCATCAGCACCTGCCGGTCGTCGGCGGCGAAGGCGGCCCACAGCACCGGCACGAGGGGGTCGTGCGGGTACTCGCCGACGCGCCGCAGGCTGGCGGTTTCGAGCACGGTGGTGGCGCCGGTCGGCGGGCCGGTGGCCAGCAGGCGCGCGCCGTCGGCGGAGAAGGCGAGCCGGCGCAGGGGGCCTTCGAGCGCAACGCGGCCGGGGCGGAGCCGGCCATGCTGCAGGTCGACCACCGCGAGCCGTTCCTCGTAGCCTTCGGCGCCGCTGCCGCCGAAGGCGAGTACCGCGTTGTCGCCGGCACGGTCGGCGAGCAGGCGCTGCGGGCTGTCGGGCAGCGCGACGGGCGGGAAGCGCAGCCGCAGGTCCGCCGTGTCGTAGACGCGCAGCGCCGGGCCGACGGTCACGACCAGGCTGCGTCCGCGGTCGACCAGCTCGGCAAAGCCCGGCGGTTGCGGCAGCTTGAGCCAGGGCGTCGACGCCGTTCCCTGCACGGAGACGAGGCGCAGTTGGTCGTAGGCGACGTCGACCAGGCGCTTGCCGTCGAACCAGGTCTGCTCGGGCACCTGCCGCGCCGCGCGCGCCTCCAGCATCGGCGAGAGCGGCAGACGCCACAGCCGCAGTTGGCCGTCCATGCCGGCGCTGGCCAGCAGCCCCGTCCGCAGCGACCAGCCGATCGGGTAGCGCCCGGCCAGCCCATGCCGCGAGGGGCCGGCGCCGACGCGGGTGGCCGGAACGGAGCGCGGACCGGGCAACGGCAGATGCCAGAGCGCCGTCTCGCCTTCGCCGGCCGCGATCAGCAGGCGTTGCCGGTGGCTGACCGCGACGCGCTGCACCGAGAAATCGTGCTGCATCTGCCCGGACACCAGCGGGTTGCCGGTGGCCACGTCGAAGGCGTAGGCGGCGCCGTCCCGGGTCGCGGCGGCGAGCCAGGCATCGTCTTCGCTGAAGGCGATCCAGCTGACCTCGCGGCCGCCCGGCGTAGCCAGTTGCCGCTGCGCGAGCGTGCGCGCATCGAGCAGGAACACGCGGCCTTCGAAATCGCCCAGCGCCATGCGGTTGCCGTCGCCGCTGAAGGCCCATGCGGAAATGCTGGCGCCGCCGGGCAGCCGGACCGTGCGCGGCGTCGCCAGGTCGGGCAGGCGGTACAGGCTCAGGGTACGCATCGCGACGGACAGCGTCGCCGCGAAACGCCCGTCCGGGCTCAGCTTCCACGGCATGAAGTCCCGGCCCTCGGGCGTGGGACCGAGGCTGGACAGCGGCCGCCACGGGTCGAGCTGCCACAGTTGGCTCTGCCGGCGGTGGTTGCGCAGCAGCGCGTGGCGTCCGTCCGCGCTGTAGGCGGCGTCGGCGAAGTCGCCGAACGCCGCCGGCGGCTCGATCAGCGCGGCGCGGTCGAGATCGATCAGCCAGGTGTCCGAGTCGGTGGGGCTGACCGCGTTGCTGTACCACTCGAAGGTCACGCGCAGGCGGCGATCGCCCGCGAACCGCAGCAGCAGCGGAATGCGCCGCTGGCCGTCGGCGCTGAGCCGTCCGGCCAGGCTGACGCGGCCGCGCTCGGCCAGCGTGCGGGTGTCGTACCAGCGCACGCTCTGGTCGTTGAGCGCAACCGCGAGCAGGCGCCCGTCCGGGCTCAGCTCCACCGCCATCGGATTGGCGTCGGCGATCACGGTGCGGTCGATCAGCGTCGCCCCCTGCGCGACGAGCATGCCCACGCGGCGCCTGTCCATGTCCGCCATGCCGGTGCGCCGCGAACGCTCCTCCTCGGCGATGTTCTGCAGCAGGCGCGGCAGGGCCTCGAAGCCGTGGCCCTCGCGCTCCAGGCGCAGCGCCGCCTCGCGCCGGCTGTCCCACAGCAGGCTCCGCGAGGTGGCCGCGTTGATCTCCGCGCGCCGCCACTGCAGCGAGGTCGCCGTGAAGCCGGTCGCGAGCGCCGCGATCAGCAGGAAGGTCAGCGCGGCCAGCCTGGGTTCGCGTCGGGCCGCGCGCCACAGCCGCTGCGGCATGCCGAGCGGGCGCGCGTGCACCGCGCGCCCTTCGAGGAAGCGCCCGAGGTCGTCGGCCAGCGCGCGGGCGGTGGGGTAGCGCGCCTGCGGCGATTTCTGCAGGCAGCGCAGCACGATCGCTTCCAGGTCGCGCGGCAGCGTCGGCACGATCCGCCGCGGCGATCGCACGCGCGCGTGCAGCACCTGCTGCAGGGTCGCCTGCGGCGTGTCGGCGAGGAACGGCGGCTGCCCGGTGAGCAGTTCGTACAGCACCGCGCCCAGGCCCCAGATGTCGGTGGCGGGCGTGAGCTTGTGGCTGTGCAGCTCGGCCTGCTCCGGCGCCATGTAGCTCGGCGTGCCGCAGACCTCCTCGTTCTCGGCGGCGAGCGCGTGGTCGAGGCGGCGCGCCAGGCCGAAGTCGGCGACCTGCGGTTCGTCGCGCTCGTCGAGCAGCACGTTGCCCGGCTTGAGGTCGAGATGCAGCATGCCGAGACGGTGCGCGTAATCCACCGCCTCGGCGACGCTGCGGATCAGTTGCGCGGCGCGCTGCGGCGCGAACGGCCCGTACACGCGCAGATGCACCGCCAGGCTGCCGCCGACGATCAGGCGCATGCTGAAGAAGTGCAGCTCGTCGCGCGTGCCGACTTCGTAGATCGGCACGATGTTGGGATGCTGCATGCGCGCGGCGTTGCGCGCCTCGCGCACGAAGCGCGCGATGAAATCGCGCGAGGCCCACGGGCCCGCGGCAAGCAGCTTCAGCGCCACTTCGCGGTCGAGGCTACGCTGGCGCGCGCGATAGACGACGCCCATGCCGCCTTCGCCCAGCAGTTCGATCAGCTCGTAATCGCCGAACAGGCGCTGCGCCGGATCGCCCAGGTCGAGCGCAAGGCTGGCGCGGTGCAGGAAGGCGAGGTGCAGGCCGGCGCCGCGGCCGGACGGGGCCGCGCCGCCGCCGTACGTATCGAACGCGAGCGCGGCCAGGCGGCTCAGACCGGCCGCATCGGGCCACGCCGGCACGATCGGCGTGGAGCTGCGCGGCAGTTCATGCGGCATGGCGCGCCTCCGCGTCCAGCGCGTGCTGCAGCGTGCGTCGCTCGGCGGCGAGATCGGGCGCGCCGCGCACGGTGTCGGCCAGCTCGGCATCGCACAGCTCGCGAAAGCGTTGGCGCAGGCGGCACAGGGCCAATGCCAGCGCCAGCGGGCGGGCGCCGAGGCGGGCGCTGGCCGCTTCGAGGGCGCCGACGGCGGGCTCGCGCGCAAGATAAGGTTCCAGCGCGTCGAACATCTCGAGGTGCCCGGATTCGCTCGCCTCGTCGCGCAGGTGCCGAAGTCCGCGCGTGAGTACCGCCAGCGCGAAGCCGCGCTCGAAGGCCCGCGCCGGATCGTCGGCCGCGCAGGCTTCGCCGCGCGCGCGCGCCTGCGTGTCCTCGGCCGGCGCGCGCTGCCCGCCGCCGAGGAAGTCGCACAGCCGCGCGAACAGGAATTCGCGGAAGCGCCGCGCGGCCCATTCCGCGCCGCCGGGTCGCGCGTGGGCGAGCTGCTCGAAGAATGCACGCGTGGTGTCCTGCGCCGCGTTCGGCGCTTGCCCGCGGCGACGCAGGTAGGCGTATACCGGGTAGCGGTAACGCAGGCAGAGCGCGTTCAGCGCCTCGCGGGCGCTGTCGCTGCGCGCGGACGCCAGCGACCAGCGGGTGGTCGCGAAGGCGGCGTCTGCGGACGACGGCACGGTGGCTGCCGGCTTCATGCTCGCTACCTGTACGGGATCCGGTGGCGGAGCCGGAAGCTCCGGGGGCACCTCTCAATGGAGCGTGGCTCTGAGCGCCGCGCGCAGGTCGGTGATTTCCTGTTCGAGATCGCCGGCGCTGCCGGTGGTTTCGGCCAGTTCGGCGCGCACCAGCTCGCGCAGGCGATGACGCATGCGGTGCACGGCGACCGCCAGCGTGTTGGGCCGCAGCCCGAGCGCGGCGGCCACGCGCGCGTAGTCGGTTTCGCCGGGGCGTTCGGTGAGGAATTCCTGCAAGTGCTCGTACAGGTCGAGCTTGCCGGCGCGGGCAGCTTCCTCGCGCAGGTGGCCGAGCGCGGTGCCGAGCACGGCCAGCGCCCAGCCGCGCTCGAAGGCGCGCAGCGGGTCATCGTCGTTCGTGGCCGTGGTGTTCTCGACGGTGTCGTAAGCGACCGCCGCCGCGCCACCGCCGCGTCGCGCCGCGTGCGCGCTGTCGGCGGCGTTGATCAGGTGACGACGCAGGGCGGTGAGCAGGTAGGCGCGGAACCGGCCGCGCTGCGGGTCGGCCCGCGCGAAGCTGGCCTGCTCGAGGAAGCGGACGAAGAAGCCTTGCGTCAGGTCCTCCGCCTGTTCCGTCGTGTAGCCCTGGCGACGGACGTAGGCCAGCACGGCCGGGCGGTAGATGCGGCACAGCCGCTCCAGCGCGGCGCGCGCCCGGGCAGGATCGCCCTGGGTGCTCAGCACGAGGCTCCAGCGTGTGGTTTCGAATCGGCTCATGTCCGATCCTCCCGCCGCAGGCCAACGACCTCCGTGTGACCGGGCTGGCAGTCTGCGCCCGGCCGCTGCGGCGTGGAAGTGTCTCAGGTCACGCGGAACCCGCGGCCCGACCATTCCCAGTGGGCGTAATGCCGCGCATCGACGCGGCGGCGTTGCAATGTGTAACGCAACTCCTCGCCGCGCGCGGCCAGCCAGTCGTCGCGGCGGCGGCTCTCGGCGGGCGCACCGGCCGCGATGCGGCCGTCGCGGTAGCGGCGGAAATCGAGATAGTCGTCGAGTTCGTCGCGCAGCCGGTTCAGCGCCACGTCGACCAGGATGGCGTCGTCGAGCAGGCCGATCAGCGGGATGCCGTCGGGAATCAGGTCGTCGGCGCGGTCGACGTAGGCGAGCAGGTCGTCGATGCCGGCGCGAGTGGCGGCATCCAGCGACCAGTCCGCGTCCGCGGCCATGTCGCGCAGCGCCTGCGCGCGGGCCATGCGCGCAGGGATGAAGCGCACGCTGCGGCCGCTGCGGGCCGCATGCAGCGCCATGGCCACGGCGGTGGTGATGCGCGCGCTGTCGAAGTCGTCGGCGTGCTCGTACAGCGCGTGCGCGAGCGCGTTGAATTCGCGCAGCGCGGACGGCGCCAGCGCGATCTGGCCGATGCGCGGATCGCTCGAGAGCGTGGCGGCATCGAAATCGATGCCGGTGCAGGAACGCGGCTCGGTGAACGGAATCATGGCGGCACCTCCGGTGCGGGCGAGGGGGCGGTGCGCGTGCCTGCGATCGCACCCGTCCGGTTGCGCACGTGCTCCTGCGGCGCGCGCGAGCCGGTCCGGCCCGCGTCCGTGGGTACAGCGGCGATGGGCTTCGATTACGCGAGGCGCGGATTCAGCCGCAGTCGACCAGGGTGCCGATCGGCTCGCCGCGCATGATGCGCATCAGGCCGCCCGGCTGGCCCATGTCGTAGATGCGCAGCGGCATGCCGTGGTCGCGGCACAGCGCGATCGCGGCGGTGTCCATCACCGCCAGCTTGCGCTCGATCACCTGGTCGTAGGTGAGGTGCTCGAAGCGCTGCGCGTCGCTGACCTTCTTCGGGTCGGCGCTGTACACGCCGTCGACCTTGGTCGCCTTCAGCAGCAGCTGCGCGCCGACCTCGACCGCACGCAGCGCCGCGGCCGAGTCGGTGGTGAAGAACGGATTGCCGGTGCCGGCGGCGAAGATGCAGATGCGGCCCTTCTCCAGATGGCGGATCGCGCGGCGGCGGATGTAGTCCTCGCAGACCTCGTTGATCTTGATCGCGCTCATCGTGCGCGCGTAGGCGCCGAGCTTCTCCAGCGCGTCCTGCATGGCCAGCGCGTTCATCACCGTGGCCAGCATGCCCATGTGGTCGCCGGTGACGCGGTCCATGCCGGCCGCGGCCAGGCCGGCGCCGCGGAAGATGTTGCCGCCGCCGATCACCACGCCGACCTGCACGCCGGCCTGCTGGACCTCGATGATTTCCGCCGCCAGCCGTCGCAGCACCTTGGGATCGATGCCGTAGTCCTCGTCGCCCATCAGGGCTTCGCCGGAAAGCTTGAGCAGGATGCGCTGGTACTTGATCGCGGCGGGCATGGCGTCGGTTCCTTGGGGGATGCGGGCACAAAAAAAGCCGCTCGTGGCCGGCAGGCTCGCACGAGCGGCTCGGATTGTCCGCGTCGGCGCCCCCGTACGCCTGCCGGTGGGGGCGCTGCGCGCGGAAGAGGGTTTACGCCAGGCCGGCCTGCTTCATCACTTCGGCGGCGAAATCCTCTTCCTTCTTCTCGATGCCTTCGCCGACGGCGAGGCGCGCCACCGAGACGACCTCGGCGCCGGCCTTCTTCAGCACGTCGGCGACGGTGTTGGCGGTGTCCAGCACGTAGGCCTGGCCGGTCAGGGACATTTCGGCGAAAACCTTGCGCAGCTTGCCCTGGATCATCTTTTCCTGGATCTCGGCGGGCTTCTGCCTGTCCTTGTCGGTCATCTGCGCGAGGGCGATTTCCTTCTCCTTCGCGACGATCTCGGCCGGCACCTGCTCGGGAGTGACGTAGGTCGGGTTCATCGCCGCGACGTGCATGGCGATGCCCTTGGCCAGCTCGTCGCTGCCGCCCTTCAGCGCGACCAGCACGCCGATGCGGCCGCCGTGCACGTAGCTGCTGACCACGCCGTCGCACTGCACGCGCGCCATGCGGCGCACCTGGATGTTCTCGCCGATGGTGGCGATCAGGGCCTTGGCGGCTTCCTCGACGCTGCCGCCGGCCGGATAGGCCGCGGCCTTCAGCGCGTCGACGTCGGCGGCGCCGGAGGCCAGCGCGACCGCGGCCACGGCATCGGCGAACTTCAGGAAGCTGGCGTCCTTGGCGACGAAGTCGGTCTCGCAGTTGACCTCGACCAGCACGGCCTTGCCGCTGCCCTGCGCGGCGACGATGCGCCCCTCGGCGGCCACGCGGCCGGCTTTCTTGTCGGCCTTGGCCAGGCCCTGCTTGCGCAGCCACTCGATCGCGGCGTCGATGTTGCCGCCGTTCTCGGTGAGTGCCTTCTTGCATTCCATCATGCCGGCCCCGGAGCGCTCGCGCAGCTCCTTGACCATGGTTGCGGTGATCGTCATTGCGTGGAACCTCTTGGATGGCGGCGCGCCGGCAATCCGGCGCGCGTGGCCTCGAACCGTGGAATTTCTCGGCGCCGCCATCGGTCTTGGCGCG
>NZ_JBDKSX010000083.1:0-23260 GCF_039680435.1 Mizugakiibacter sp.
GCGCACTGGAGCGCATCGCGTCGATCTTCGCGCGGCTCGGCTACCAGCGCGCCGACGGTCCCGAGATCGAGGACGACTGGCACAACTTCGAGGCGCTGAACTTCCCGCCGCACCATCCGGCGCGGGCGATGCACGACACCTTCTACTTCGGCGACGGGCGCCTGCTGCGCACGCACACCTCGCCGGTGCAGGTGCGCGCGATGCAGGGCCGCCAGCCGCCGATCCGCATCATCGCGCCGGGCAAGGTCTACCGCAGCGACTCCGACCAGACGCACTCGCCGATGTTCCACCAGATCGAGGGCCTGCTGGTCGACGAGACCTCCAGCTTCGCCGACCTGAAGGGCACGCTGGCCGAATTCGTGCGCGCGTTCTTCGAGCGCGACTTCGAGATGCGCTTCCGCCCCAGCTACTTCCCGTTCACCGAGCCGTCCGCCGAGGTCGACATCCGCTGGGACGCCGCCGACGGCAGCGAACGCTGGCTGGAAGTGCTCGGCTGCGGCATGGTGCATCCGAAGGTGCTGGAGAACTGCGGCATCGACCCCGAGCGCTACACCGGCTTCGCGTTCGGCCTCGGCATCGAGCGCTTCGCCATGCTGCGCTACGGCGTCGACGACCTGCGCGCGTTCTTCGAGAACGACCTGCGCTTCCTGCGGCAGTTCGCCTAATGATGCGGGGTACGCCATGAAATTCAGCGAGAACTGGCTGCGCGAACTGGTCGGGATCCCGGCGGATCGCGCCACGCTGGTCGAGCGCCTGACCATGGCCGGCCTCGAGGTCGAGTCGGTGACGGCGCTCGGTGCCGGCCTGGACGGCGTGGTGGTCGCCGAGATCGTCGAGGCGCGGCCGCATCCCGATGCCGACCGCCTGCGTGTGTGCACGGTGCAGGCGGGGCAGGGTACGCCGCTGCAAATCGTCTGCGGCGCGCCGAACGCGCGGGCCGGTTTGAAGGCGCCGCTGGCGACGATCGGCGCCAGCCTGCCGAACGGCATCGCCATCAAGGCCGCGAAACTGCGCGGTGTGGAATCGCAGGGCATGCTGTGCTCGGCCAGGGAGCTCGGCCTCGACGCCGACGCGTCCGGGCTGCTGGAGCTTCCCGCCGACGCGCCGGTCGGCACGCCGCTGGCGCGGTACCTCGGCCTGCCGGACGCCAGCATCGAGCTGAAGCTGACGCCGAACCGGCCGGATTGCCTCGGCATGGTCGGGCTGGCCTACGACGTCGCCGCGCAGTTCGGCAGCGCGGCGCGGCCGCCGCAGGTCGAGGTGGCGCCGGTCGCCGGCAGCGCGCGGCGTGGCATCCGGCTCGAGGCCGGCGCGGACTGCCCGCGCTATCTCGGTCGCATGATCGCCGGCATCGATCCGGCCGCGGCGACGCCGCTGTGGCTGGCCGAGCGCCTGCGGCGCGCCGGGCTGCGGCCGCTTGGCGCGGTGGTCGACGTGACCAACTACGTGATGCTGGAACTCGGCCAGCCGCTGCACGCCTTCGACGACGACAGGCTGGACGGCGACATCGTCGTGCGCCGTGCGCGCGCCGGCGAAACGCTGACCCTGCTCGACGGCAGCGAGGCGAAGCTGGACGACGGCTTCCTGCTGATCGCGGATGCGACGCAGCCGCTGGCGCTGGCCGGGGTGATGGGCGGCATGGATTCACGCGTCACCGCGGGTACCCGCAACGTGTTCCTGGAGAGCGCGCACTTCGCGCCGCCGGCGATCATGGGGCGCGCGCGCCGGCTCGGCCTGAGCAGCGATGCCGCGCACCGCTTCGAGCGCGGCGTCGATCCCGAGCTGCCGCGCCTCGCGCTGGAGCGCGCGACCACGCTGCTGCTGGCGATCGCAGGCGGCAGCGCGGGGCCGGTCTGCGCCGCCGAACGCGCGCAGGATCTGCCCACGCGCACGGCGGTGCCGTTGCGTCGCGCGCGGCTGGCGCGCGTGCTCGGCGTCGAGGTGGCGGATGCCGACGTGGCGCGCATGCTGGCCGCGCTGGGCATGGCCGTGGAAGCCACGGGTGACGGCTGGCGGGTGACGCCGCCGAGCCGCCGCTTCGACATCGAGCGCGAGGAAGACCTGATCGAGGAAGTCGCGCGCATTCACGGCTATGCGCGCATTCCGACCCACGTACCGGCCGGCGCGTTCGCGCTGGCGCCCGAATCCGAGTCCCGGCTGCCGGATGCGGCCCTGCGTGAACAGCTAGCCGCGCGCGGCTACCAGGAGGCGATCTGCTACGCCTTCGTCGGCGCCGACCTGCTGAAGGCCTGGCAATTGGACGCCGGCGCGGTCGCGCTGGCCAACCCGCTATCGGCCGATCTCGCGGTCATGCGCACCTCGCTGCTGCCCGGCCTGGCCCAGGCCCTGGCGGCCAACCGCAACCGCCAGCAGGCGCGGGTGCGGCTGTTTGAAGTGGGTCGCAGTTTTCACGCCGGTGGCGGAGCACCGTTGGAAACGGCGCGGGTCGCTGCGGTGGCCTGCGGGGAGGCGGCGGCCGAGCAATGGGGGGAGCCGGCGCGCGCCACGGATTTCTTCGATCTCAAGGGGGATTTGCAGTCGCTGTGCGCGTTGGGCGGAGCGCCGCAGGCATGGCGTTTCGACGGCGAAGACCTGCCGGCCTGGCTGCATCCGGGCCGCGGCGCGCGCCTGCTGCGCGACGGCCGGCCGGTGGGCTTCCTCGGGGCGCTGCATCCGCGGCTCGCCAGGGCGCTGGATCTGGGCGCGGACGCCTATGTGTTCGAGGTGGAGCTGGACGCGCTGGCGCAGCGCCGGGTGCCGCGCGCGGAGGCGGTTTCGCGCTATCCGACGGTGCGGCGCGACATTGCCGTGGAACTGGCGGAGGAGGTCGCCTGGGGTGCCCTCGAGGCGACCGTGCGTGCGGCTCTGGGCGAGGCCCTGGCGGACCTTTTCGTGTTCGATCGCTACAGCGGGCCTGGTTTGGGTGATGGACGAAAGAGTGTCGCTATGGGCTTGATTTTGCAGGATCGTTCCCGCACGCTTACGGACGAAGACGCGGACCGCCATGTGGCTCGGGCGATCGTCGCGCTGGAACGCGATTGCGGGGCGAAGTTGCGAGGCTGACATGGCGCTGACCAAGGCGGAAATGGCTGAACGTCTGTTCGTGGACGTCGGCCTCAACAAGCGCGAGGCCAAGGAGTTCGTCGACGCGTTCTTCGAGGTCGTGCGCGAAGCGCTGGAACGGGGGGAGCAGGTCAAACTGTCGGGTTTCGGCAACTTCGACCTGCGCCAGAAGAATCAGCGTCCCGGCCGTAACCCCAAGACGGGCGAGGAGATCCCGATCTCCGCCCGCCGCGTGGTGACGTTCAGGCCGGGACAGAAATTGAAGGTGCGGGTCGAGGCCTATGCTGGATCAGGGGAGTAACAGCGAGCTGCCGGCGATCCCGGCCAAGCGCTACTTCACCATCGGCGAAGTCAGCGAGCTGTGCGGGGTGAAGCCGCACGTGCTGCGCTACTGGGAGCAGGAGTTCCCGGCGCTGAAACCGGTGAAGCGGCGCGGCAACCGGCGCTACTACCAGCGCCACGACGTGCTGATGATCCGGCAGATCCGCTCGCTGCTGTACGAACAGGGCTTCACCATCACCGGTGCGCGCCAGCGCCTGGAAGGCTCGCAGGCGCGCGTCGAGGCCAGCATCTCCCACCAGATCGTGCGCCAGGTGCGCATGGAGCTGGAGGAAGTTCTGCAGATCCTGCGCCGTTGAGCTTCAAGCAGCCGCCGCAAAGCTGCTAGACTTGCCGTTCCGCAAGCCGCCGTCGGGGCGTAGCGCAGCCTGGTAGCGCACCACAATGGGGTTGTGGGGGTCGCGAGTTCGAATCTCGCCGCCCCGACCAGTTGCGGCTTGTCGTTCTTCCCGCTCCGGCGCCCACGTGGCGCCGGATGCGTTTCCGGAACCCGCCCATGACCGCCGAGCGACGCGCGCTGTACCCCGAGGTCGAGCCGTACGACAGCGGCTTCCTCAAGGTTTCGGACCTGCATACGCTCTACTACGAACAGTGCGGCAACCCCGCCGGCAAGCCGGTGGTGTTCCTGCACGGCGGGCCGGGCGGCGGCGTCAACGCGAAGTGCCGGCGCTTCTTCGATCCGGCGGCCTACCGCATCGTGCTGTTCGACCAGCGCGGCTGCGGCCGCTCCACGCCGCACGCCGAGCTGGCCGACAACACCACCTGGCATCTGGTCGCCGACATCGAGCGCCTGCGCGAGCACCTCGGCATCGCGCGCTGGCAGGTATTCGGCGGCTCGTGGGGCTCGACGCTGGCGCTGGCCTACGCGGAAACCCACCCCGAGCGCGTCGCCGAGCTGGTGCTGCGCGGCATCTTCATGCTGCGCCGCTGGGAACTCGAATGGTTCTACCAGCGCGGTTGCGATGCGACGTTTCCGGACGCGTGGGAGCGCTACCTCGCGCCGATCCCGCCGGCCGAGCGCGGCGACCTGATGGGCGCCTACCACCGCCGCCTGACCCACGCCGATGCGGCGGTGCGGCTGGAGGCGGCGCGCGCATGGTCGATGTGGGAAGGCGCCACCAGCTTCCTGCTGCAGGATCCCGGCTACATCGAGGCCAGCGGCGAGGACGAGTTCGCGCTGGCCTTCGCGCGCATCGAATGCCACTACTTCGTGCACGGCGGCTTCTTCGCAGAGGACGGCCAGTTGCTGCGCGACGTGCACCGGCTGCGCGGCATTCCCGCGGTGATCGTGCAGGGCCGCTACGATGTCGTGTGCCCGCCGCGCAGCGCGTGGGATCTGCACCGCGCCTGGCCGGAGGCCGAGCTGAACATCGTGCCGGATGCCGGCCATTCCGCGTTCGAGCCCGGCATCACGCACGCGCTGATCGAGGCCACCGACCGCTTCCGCACAGCCTGAACGCCGCATGCGGGCGGCGCGTGCGGACTGGCGCCGTCGGCGCGCATCCGGCGTCGGACGCGAATGTGCGAAACGACGCCGGGACCGGTCGGGCCGCGACCGGTCCCGGTCGCCGCAGGCTCAGGCCGCGGCCGCCTTGGGCGGTGCGCCGGCGCTCTTGCGCGGGCCGTGCAGCAGGGCCTGGCGGACGTGCTCGACGATCAGGTCGACCTCTTCGCCGCCGATGCCGAAGTGCGGGGTGAATCGCAGCGAGTTGGCGCCGCCGTGGATCACGCCGATGCCGCGTTCGCGCATGTACTCCTCGATGCTGTCCGCGCCGAAGCACTTGAACTCGGGCGCCAGTTCGCAGGAGAACAGCAGGCCGGTGCCCTGCACCTTGGTGATCAGGCCGCCCAGCTCGTCCTTCAGCTTGCCGAGCTTGTCGACGAATTCGCGGCCGCGCGCGCGGATGTTGGCGCGCACCTCGGGGGTCAGCATGCCCAGCGTCGCGCAGGCCACTTCCAGCGCGCGCGGATTGGTGGTCATGGTGTTGCCGTAGATGCCCTTGCGGTACAGCGCCGCGGTACGCGCGGTGACCGCCAGCACCGACAGCGGGTATTGGCCCGCGTTCAGCGCCTTGGAGTAGGTTTCCATGTCCGGCGCCTCCAGGCCCTCGAAGCCCGGATAGTCGACGATCGACAGCACGCCGTGGGCGCGCAGGCCGGCCTGGATCGAGTCCACCAGCAGCAGGGTGCCGTGCGCCAAGGTCAGCTCGCGCGCGGCCTGGTAGAACTCGGGGGTGACGGCGCGGCCCGGGTCGCCTTCGCCCATCACCGGCTCGAGGAACATCGCCTCGATGAACCAGCCCTGCCTGTCGGCTTCCGCAAACGCGGCGCGCAGCTGCTCGACGCTGTAGGGCTCGACCGTGATCAGCGTGTCCTCGTGGCGGAAGCTGGCGAGGTGCTGCTGGTAGGTCTTGCGCGAGGAGTCGGAGTAGAGCGCCGGGCGCTCGGTGCGGCCGTGGAAGGCACCCTTGACCGCCAGGCGCTTGATCGTGCGCCCGGCGTGGCGCGCGCCGGGCTCGGTCATGAGCTTGGCGTTGACGTCGGCGAAGCGGCCGGCCAGGGTCACCGATTCCGAGCCGGAGTTCAGGCACAGGAACTGCACGTAGGGGCAGGCGCCGCGGGTGTGGCCGAGCTCGCGGCGCAGCGCCTCGGTGAAGCGCAGTTGCACGAGGTTCGGCGTCATCACGTTGGCCATCGGCACCGGCCTGGCCATGGCGTCCAGCACCGGCCGCGGGGTGTGGCCGAAGCCGAGCATGCCGTAGCCGCCGTTGTCGTGGATCACCGCGCCTTTCAGGGTGACGATCCAGGGGCCGCGTGCGGCCAGCGCCACGTACGGGTTGACCGCATCGTCGGGGTAGAAATTGACGAACCCGGCCTGCGCGCGCTGGATCTGGGCGTTCTCGTCGAGCGCGAGGAAATCGGCCATCGACGCGCGCAGTTCGCGGTGCAGCGCATGGGCTTCGGCGATGGCCTCGACCAGCGAGGCGTCGCGCGCGGCGATGCGCTCGATGCTGGCGTCGTCCAGACCCGCGGTGCGGATACGGCCGCCGCACGCGCGCATTTCGTTCAGCTTGTCGATCGGGCCCATCGCTTCCTCCTCTCGCCGCTTGGCGCCGCATGTGCAGTGCCGAAGCCGCGTAAGTTGTTATGAACAAAGAAAAATATGTTCCAGCATAGCACAGGGGCCGGGGCGGCGGTACCCCGCGTGACGGCTGTCACCGGCGCGCGGTGATGCCAGCGACTGCATCCGGCGTCGCGCGTGGACGAGCATGGTGGCGCCCCGGGAAGACGACGGCCCCGCACGCGCCGGCGGGTCGGCCGCGTCGATGATGCGGGTTGCCCGGCGGGTCCTGGCCGTGGCCAGGGACGGCGTGACGCGCCGGTATCATGCGGGCGCACCGTGGTGGAGGCAGTGGGATGCTCTTCGAGGCGGCACCCGATTCGGTGATCGGCCGCGCCTGCGCCAGCGGGCGCGATCCGCGCCTGTCGCGCTGGATCCCGGCGGTGATGCTGGTGTGGACGTTCTGGATCTTCGCCACGCCGCTGTTCTACGCGGACGACCGTGCCTGGCTGCTGCCGACGCTGGCTTCGTTCCCGGTATTTCTGTGGCTGTACGTCCGCGCCTACTACCGCAGCGTCGCGGAGATCCACTGGAACGCCTACGGCATCGCCGCGCTCGGCTTCATCCTCACGCCGGTCAATGCCGGCGGCCAGGGCTACGTGGTCTACGCCTGCGCGTTCCTGGCCTTTACCGGACGCACGCCGCGGGTGGCGGCGCGCCACATGCTCGCGCTGCTGGCGCTGTACGCGCTGGAGTGCGGCTGGTTGGGCACGCACTGGATCTACGTCGCCAGTTCGGTGTTGATCGGCTTCGCGATCGGCCTGATGAACGTGATGTTCCGCCGCAACCAGCAGCAGAACGCCGAGCTGCGCCTGTCGCACGAGGAGGTGCGCCGGCTGGCGGCGATGGCCGAGCGCGAGCGCATCGGCCGCGACCTGCACGACCTGCTCGGGCACACGCTGTCGCTGGTCGCGCTGAAGTCGGAGCTGGCCGGCAAGCTGTTCGAGCGCGACCCGGCCGCGGCGCGGCAGGAAGTGCGCGAGGTCGAACGGGTCGCGCGCGACGCGCTGGCGCAGGTGCGCCGCGCGGTGACCGGCATCCGCGCGGCCTGCCTGGCCGCAGAACTCGCCTCGGCGCGCCTGCTGCTGGAGTCCGCGGACGTCCGGCTGGATTACCGCGACGAGGAGATCGCGCTGCCCGCCGAGGTCGAGACCTGCCTGGCGCTGGTGCTGCGCGAGGCGATCACCAACGCGCATCGCCATGCCGACGCGCGCAGCGTCGAAGTGACGGTGGCGCGCGACGGCGGCGCGGTGGCGATGCGCATCCGCGACGACGGCCGCGGCGGGATCGACGCCAAGGGCAACGGCCTGTGCGGCATGGCCGAGCGCCTCAGTGTGCTGGGCGGTTCGCTGCTGATCGGCTCGCCGCCGGGCAGGGGCACCACCCTGGATGTGCGCGTGCCGCTGCCGGCGCCCGCGTCGGAGTCCGCGCAGCCGCGGCCCGCGCCCCGGGCTGCGGGCGCCGCGCCGCAGGCGGCGCATTGAGACGGCCGCGGCGACGCCGTAAGGTGCCGCATCTCCTGTGCAGGAACCGTAGGCGATGATCCGCGTGCTGCTCGCCGAGGACCAGGCCATGGTGCGCGGCGCGCTGTCGGCGCTGCTTGGGCTCGAATCCGACATCGAGGTGGTCGGCGCCGCCGCCGACGGCGAAGCCGCCTGGCGCGAGCTGCAGCGCCTCGCGCCGGACGTGCTGGTCACCGACATCGAGATGCCCGGCCTGACCGGGCTGGAGCTGGCGCAGCGCGTACGGCGCCACGAGCTGCCGATCAAGGTGGTGATCGTCACCACCTTCGCGCGGCCCGGCTTTCTGCGCCGCGCGCTCGATGCCGGCGTGTCCGGCTACCTGCTCAAGGACGCGCCGGCCGAGCAGCTGGCCGAGGCGCTGCGCCGCGTGCACCGCGGCGGTCGCGCGATCGACCCGCAGCTCGCGCTGGAGGCCTGGTCCGACGCCGATCCGCTGAACGACCGCGAGCGCCAGGTGCTGCGCCTCGCCGGCGAAGGCCTGCCGGCCAGCGAAATCGCCGGACGCCTCGGCCTCTCGCACGGCACGGTGCGCAATTATCTGTCCGAGGCGATCGGCAAACTCGGCGCCGGCAACCGCATCGAGGCCTACCGCATCGCGCGGCAGAAGGGCTGGCTGTAAGAGGAAGGGGCAAGCCCGGGGTGAGCGGGCCGCGGGCCGCGTGTACGCTATCCCGCCTCCCGTCTGCCGTCTGCCGTCTGCCGTCCCGTGAAAAAATCCGATTTCCACTACGACCTGCCGCCCGCGCTGATCGCGCAGGCGCCGCTGGCGGAGCGTTCCGCCAGCCGCCTGCTGGTGCTTGACGCGGCCGCGCGCGCCTGGCAGGACCGCGCGATGCGCGAGCTGCCGCAACTGCTGCGCCCCGGCGACCTGCTGGTGTTCAACGACACCCGTGTGCTGCCGGCGCGGCTGTTCGGGCGCAAGCAAAGCGGCGGCGCGGTCGAGATCCTGATCGAGCGCATCACCGGCACGCACGAGGCGCGCGCGCAACTCGGCGTCAGCAAGAAGCCGAAGCCGGGCGGGCGCATCCTGCTCGACGACGGCGGTGTCGTCAGCGTGCTCGGCCGCGACGGCGAGTTCTTCCTGCTGCGCTTCGAGGGCGAGGAGCCGGTCGAGCGGCTGCTGCTGCGGCTCGGGCGCATGCCGCTGCCGCCGTACATCGCGCGCGAGGCGGAGGCCGCCGACGCCGAGCGCTACCAGACCGTGTTCGCGCGCGAGCTCGGCGCGGTCGCCGCGCCGACCGCCGGGCTGCACTTCGATGCGGCGCTGCTGGACGCGCTGCGCGCGCGCGGCGTCGAGTTCGGCTACGTCACGCTGCACGTCGGCGCCGGCACCTTCCAGCCGGTGCGCGCCGAGCGCATCGAAGACCATGTGATGCACCGCGAGTGGCTGAACGTCGGCGCCGAGCTGGTGGAGAAGATCCGCCGCACGCGCGAACGCGGCGGACGCGTGGTCGCGGTCGGCACCACCGTGGTGCGCGCACTGGAAAGCGCCAGTCGCGGCGGCCGGCTCGCGCCGTTCGCGGGCGAGACGCGCATCTTCATCTTCCCCGGCTACCGCATCGGCAGCGTCGACGGCCTGATCACCAACTTCCACCTGCCCGAATCCACGCTGCTGATGCTGGTGTCGGCGCTGGCCGGGCGCGAGCTGATCCTCGACGCCTACCGGCATGCGGTCGAGCAGCGCTATCGCTTCTTCTCGTACGGCGACGAGATGCTGATCTGGCCGGCGGGGGGGTAAGCGGGGAGTAGGGAGTGGGGAGTGGGGAGTGGTGCGCCGAGACAGTTAATACCCGTCGTCCCGGCTTGCGCCGGGATGACGTGGCTTAGAATTCCTGCGCCCCACTCCCTACTCCCATCTCCCATCTCCCGCCCCCAATGCAATTCGACCTCCTCGCCACCGACGGCGCCGCCCGCCGCGGCCGCCTGACCTTCCAGCGCGGCACGATCGAGACGCCGGCGTTCATGCCGGTCGGCACCTACGGCTCGGTCAAGGCGATGACGCCGCGCGACCTGCGCGAGGTCGGCGCCGAGATCATCCTCGGCAACACCTTCCACCTGTGGCTGCGGCCCGGCCTGGACGTGATCGGCGAGTTCGCCGGGCTGCACCGCTTCATCGGCTGGGACGGGCCGATCCTGACCGACTCCGGCGGCTTCCAGGTATTCAGCCTGGCGCACAAGCGCAAGATCACCGAGGAAGGCGTCGCCTTCGCCTCGCCGGTCGACGGCGCGCGCGTGTTCCTGTCGCCGGAGGAGTCGATGCGCATCCAGCGCGCGCTCGACTCCGACATCGCGATGATCTTCGACGAGTGCACGACCTACCTGATCGACGGCGCGCCGGCCACCGAGGCGCAGGCGCGCGCGTCGATGGAGCTGTCGCTGCGCTGGGCCGAGCGCTCGCGCCTCGCGTTCGACGATCTGGGCAACCCCAATGCGCTGTTCGGCATCGTGCAGGGCGGCGTGCACGAGGCGCTGCGCCGGCACTCGGCGGAAGGTCTGCGTGCGATCGGCTTCGACGGCTACGCGGTCGGCGGCCTCGCCGTCGGCGAGCCGGAAGAGGCGCGCAACCGCACGCTGGACGCCACCGTGCCGCTGCTGCCGGCGGACCGGCCGCGCTACCTGATGGGCGTGGGCCGGCCGCAGGACATCGTCGAGGCGGTGCGCCGCGGCATCGACATGTTCGACTGCGTGATGCCGACCCGCAACGCGCGCAACGGCTTCCTGTTCACCCGCCGCGGCACGCTGCGCATCCGCAACGCGAAATACGAGCGCGACGTCCGCCCGATCGAGGAGGGCTGCGCCTGCTACGCCTGCCGCTCCGGCTTCTCGCGCGCGTATCTCCGCCACCTCGATCGCTGCAACGAGATCCTCGGTGCGCAGCTCGCCACCATCCACAACCTGCACCACTACCAGCGGCTGATGGCCGACCTGCGCGCGGCGATCGCCGCCGGGACGCTGGAGGATTTCGCCGCCGCCTTCCATGCGGAGCTGGCCGCCGGCGCCGGCTGAGGACGCCCGGCGCGGGAACCGCGCGCGCGGGCGGCGGTCCTGGATGGGACGGCCCGGCCGATGCATGGGGCCGCGGTGCATGGCATAATCCCCGATCTTTTGGGAAGCGGCCCGAATTCCTCAGGCCGCACCGCAACTTGCGAGTGACGACATGGGCTTCTTCATTTCCGACGCTTACGCACAGGCCGCCGGTGGCGCCGCCGGCGCGGCGAATCCGCTGGTTTCGTTCCTGCCGCTGATCGTCCTGTTCGGCATCTTTTATTTCATGCTGATCCGGCCGCAGATGAAGCGCGCCAAGGAGCACCGCACGATGGTCGCGGCGCTGGCCAAGGGCGACGAGGTGGTTACCAGCGGCGGCATCGCCGGCCGCGTGGAGGAGCTTGGCGACGCGTTCGTGACCGTCGAGATCGCGCCCGGCGTCAAGGTGAAGCTGCAGAAACAGGCGATCACGCAGGTGCTGCCCAAGGGCACCCTGAAGTCCTCCTGAGCGGCAGGCCTGGGGAACGGCGCTTTTATTGAATGGTGCGGCCAGGAATGGCCGCTTCTTGATTCTCGCGACCATGGACGATCGCAAAGGACTCAGAGATGACTGACTTTCCCCGCTGGAAGTACGCGCTGGTTGCGGTCGCGTTGCTGCTGGGCGTGCTGTATGCGCTGCCCAACCTGTATCCGCAGCAGCCGGCGGTGCAGATTTCCGCCAATCGCGGCGCCACCGTGGACCAGGCGCTGAAGGACAGGGTGCAGGGCACCCTGCAAAAGGACGGCATCGCCTTCCAGTCGGCCGAACTCGGCGCCGACCGCCTGCTGGTGCGCTTCGCCAACACCGAAGTGCAATTGCACGCGTCGGACGCGTTGAAGCAGGCGCTGGGCGACCAGTACGTGGTCGCGCTGAACCTGGCCTCGACCGTGCCGTCGTGGCTGCGCGCGATCGGCGCCAACGCCATGCCGCTCGGCCTCGACCTGCAGGGCGGCGTGCACTTCCTGATGGAGGTCGACCAGAAGGCGGTGCTGGACAAGCAGCAGCAGCGCTACGTCGACGACATCCGCGCGCTGCTGCGCGACAAGGGCATCCGCTACCTTTCGGTCGAGCGCGGCGGGCAGGGCGTGGTCGCGGCGCTGCGCTCGAGCGCGGACCGCGAGCAGGCGGCGACCCTGATCCTGCGCGAGATGCCGGATCTCGTCGTCGACAACGGCGCGGTGGCCAACGACGCCTACGTGCTGAACGCGGCGCTGAAGCCGGACAAGCTGCGCGAGATCGCGCAGAACATCATCAAGCAGAACCTCGGCACCCTGCGCAACCGCGTCAACGCGCTGGGCGTGTCCGAGCCGATCATCCAGCAGCAGGGCGACAGCCGCATCGTGGTCGAGCTGGCCGGCGTGCAGGACACCGCCGAGGCCAAGAAGATCCTCGGCGCGACCGCCACGCTGGAATACCGCGCCGGCCTCGCCGGCCCGGGCGATCCGCGCACCACCGACGCGGTCAAGAACGGCAACGTGCCGCCGGAGGCGCGCCTGTACAACGGCCGCAACGGCGAGCCCTACCTGCTCAGCAAGAAGGTGATCGTCACCGGCGACGAGCTGGCCGACGCCGCCTCCGGCTTCGACCAGCAGACCGGTTCGCCGAAGGTCGACGTCACCCTGAACGCCATCGGCGCCAAGAAGATGCTCGACTTCACCACCGACAACGTCGGCAAGCCGATGGCGGTGGTGTTCATCGAGCGCACGCCGGAAACCAAGATCGTCGACGGCAAGGAAGTGCGCACCACCAAGATCACCGAGCAGGTGATCTCCTACGCCACGGTGCAGGGCGTGTTCGGCAAGCAGTTCCAGACCACCGGCCTGGCCAGCCCGAAGGAAGCCTCCGAGCTGGCGCTGCTGCTGAAGGCCGGCTCGCTGGCCGCGCCGATGGATATCGTCGAGGAGCGCGTGATCGGCCCCAGCCTCGGCCAGGACAACATCAGGAAGGGCGAGCAGTCGGTGCTGCTCGGCCTCGGCGCGGTGCTGATCGCCGCGGCGATCTACTACCACCTGTTCGGCCTGGTCGCCGACATCGCGCTGTTCTTCAACCTGGTGCTGCTGCTGGCGGTGATGTCGATGATCGGCGTCACGCTGACCATGCCCGGCATCGCCGGCATCGTGCTGACGCTGGGCATGGCGATCGACGCCAACGTGCTGATCTGCGAGCGCGTGCGCGAGGAATTGCGCAACGGCTCGACGCCGCTGGCGTCGATACGCGCCGGCTACGACAAGGCCTGGGCGACCATTCTCGACGCCAACGTCACCCACCTGATCGCCGCGTTCGGCCTGATGACGATGGGCTCCGGCCCGATCAAGGGCTTCGGCGTGACGCTGTTCATCGGCATCCTGACCTCGATGTTCACTTCGGTCACGGTCACCCACGCGATCACTGCGCTGATCCACGGCGGCCGCAAGCTGAAGACGCTTTGGGTCTGAGGGTTTTTATTGAACAGCGCGGCCATGGATGGCCGCTTTTCCCCGGAAATGGGCTTCCGTAAAGAGAACCCGGCATGGAAATCTTCAACCCCAACAGCAACATCAACTTCCTCGGCTGGCGCCGCGTCAGCGTCACCATCTCGGCGATCCTGATGATCGCCTCGCTCGCGCTGATCTTCACCCGCGGCCTGAACTACGGCCTCGATTTCACCGGCGGCGTGGTGGTCGAGGTCGAGTACGCGCAGCCGGTCGATGTCGCCATCGTGCGCCAGGCGCTGGCCGCCGGCGGCTTCGAGCACGCGGTGGTGCAGAGCCTGGGCGGCACCCGCCAGCTGGCGATCCGCCTGCAGCCGAAGAGCGACCAGAAGAACGCCGACAAGGTCGCCACCGACGTGGTCGCCGCGCTGAAGGCGGAGCGCGCCGACGTGAAGCTGCAGCGCCACGACTTCGTCGGCCCGCAAGTCGGCGAGGAACTGCGCACCGGCGGCGTGATCGCGGTGATCTTCGTGATCATCGGCATCATGATCTACCTCGGCCTGCGTTTCGAGAAGCGCTTCGCGCTGGCCGCGCTGGCCAGCGAGGTGCACGACACCCTGCTCACCGTCGGCGTGTTCGCGCTGGTGCAGCGCGAGTTCGACCTGACCGTGCTGGCCTCGGTGCTGGCGGTGGTCGGCTACTCGATCAACGACAAGGTAGTGGTGTTCGACCGCGTGCGCGAGCTGTTCCGCCTGTCGCGCAAGGCCGAACCGGAGCAGATCCTCAACCGCGCGATCAACTCCACGCTGTCGCGCACGATCATCACCTCGCTGTTCACCGGCATCACCATGGGCGCGCTGTACTTCTTCGGCGGCCCGGTGGTGCACGGCTTCGCGATCACCATGCTGATCGGCATCGTGATCGGCACGCTGTCGTCGATCTTCTTCGCCAACCCGATCCTGCTGTGGCTGGGCGTGTCGAAGAAGGACCTGATGCCGGTGACGAAGGAGAACCCGGAGCTGGCGCGCCGGCCCTGAGTGGCGCGAATCACCGTCCCGCACATGCAAACGGCCCGGAGCGATCCGGGCCGTTTTGCCTGGCGGGCATGGCGGTGGTGGCGCGACCAGGCCCGCTAGGCTTTCAGCAGCTCCGGCGGCGACTGCGCCTCGATCGTTGCCTGCATCGCCTGCACGACCTTGATGTTGCCGGCGATGATGTTGCCGCTGGCCGGGATGCCGTCGCGGCCGGCGAAGTCGCAATAGCGGCCGCCCGCCTCGCGCACCAGCAGGCAGCCGGCGGCCAGGTCCCACGGCTTCAGGCCGATCTCGAAGTAGCCGTCGAGGCGGTTGGCGGCGACGTAGGCGAGGTCCAGCGCGGCCGAGCCGGTGCGGCGGATGTCCTCGGCTTCCTGCAGCAGCGCGCGGGTCATGCCGAGCTGGGCGTCGAGGTGGCGGCGCTGGCGGAACGGGAAGCCGGTGGCGAGCAGCGCCCCGCCCAGGCCCTCGCGCGTGCCGATGCGCAGGCGACGATCGTTGAGGAAGGCGCCGTCGCCCTTGCTGGCGGTGAACAGCTCGCCGCGCAGCGGGTCGTAGATCACGCCGTACACCGGCTCGCCGCGGTCGAGCATGCCGATCGAGACGCAGAAGTGCGGCAGCCCGCGCAGGTAGTTGTGGGTGCCGTCGAGCGGGTCGATCACCCAGGTGAGCTTGCCGCTGCCGGTCGCGCCGGATTCCTCGGCGAGGATGGCGTGGCCGGGATAGGCGCGCTTCAGCTCGCGTATGATCTCGGCTTCGGCGAGCCGGTCCACCTCGCTGGCGAAGTCCATGCGCTGCTTCTCCACGACCGTCAGGCTCTCGAGGCGGTTCATGTAACGCAGGATCACGCTGCCTGCGGCGCGCGCAGCGCGTACCGCGACGTTGACGGCGGGTCTTGGCATGGCTTCGGTGGGCGGCTGGGAAAGAACAAATCGCGCGGCGGATGCCGTGCGGCGGCGCGCAAGCTTAGCAGAACGGCGTGGGGCGGCCAAACCCGCGGCGCTACAAGGAAAAAGATCGTGGCGACATCCGAGGCGCCTGTGCGCATCCGTTTCGTGCTGGTCCGCACCTCGCACCCGGGCAACATCGGCGCGGCGGCGCGGGCAATCCGCACCATGGGCTTCGCGCGGCTGGTGCTGGTCGCGCCCAAGCGCTATCCCGACCCCGAGGTGCAGGCGCTCGCCGCCGGCGCCGACGACGTGCTGGAGCGGATCGCCCTGGCGCCCGATCTGGTCGCCGCGGTCGCCGACTGTCGCCTGGTGCTGGGGCTGAGTGCGCGCCGGCGCGGCGTCGCGTTGCCGGAGTACGCGCCGCGCGCGGCCGCGGTCGAGGCGCAGGCGGCCGCGGCGCGCGGCGACGAGGTCGCGCTGGTATTCGGCAACGAGCGCACCGGGCTGGAGAACGACGAGCTGAAACGTTGCCACGCGATGGTGCGCATTCCCAGCGTCGACGATTTCGGCTCGCTCAACCTCGCCCAGGCGGTGCAGGTGATGGCCTACGAGCTGCGCCTGGCCGGGCTGGAAGTGCCGCCCGCGCCGCCGCGGCCGCGCGATCCGCCGGCGACGGCGGCGGAGATGGAGGCGTTCTTCGGCCACCTCGCCGTGACCCTCGACGACATCGACTTCCACAAGGGCCGCTCGCCGCGCACGATCCTGCAGCGCCTGCGCAAGCTGTTCATGCGCGCGCAGCCGGACAGCCGCGAGCTGCGCGTGCTGCGCGGTATCCTTTCCGATGCGCAGCGCATGGCGCGGCGGGCGCACGCCGCCGGCGAGCCGCCGCCCGGATGACCCCGCACAGGCGGTCGGCTACAGGAGATGCCCGAGCAGCCTGAGGATGTTGCCGCTGAGCAGCGCCGCGCTGACGATCAGCGCGATCGAGGCGGCCCAGATGCCCAGCAGCAGGGCGCCATCGCGCTCCGTCAGCACGATGCCGAAGGCCAGCAGCAGCGAGCCGAACAGGTAGTTGGTGAACGGGATCGGCAGCGCCAGCAGCATGCCGAGCAGCACCAGCAGCAGCCCCGAGAACAGCGTGGCGGGGCGCTGCGTCAGCGCTTCGAGGCGCGGCTGGCAGATCCGTTCGATGCGCCGCATCACCGGCGCGATGCGTTCGAGGAAGCGCAGCACCGAGGTGCGCGCGAACCGCTTGCGCAGCAGCCACGCGGGCAGCCATGGCCGCTCCAGGCCGACCAGCATCTGCACGCCGGCGAACGCCACCAGCGCGCCCATCACGCCGCCGATGCCGATCGGCACGGGGATGAAGTTCGGGATCGCCAACAGCAGCAGCAAGAAGCCGAACGCGCGTGCGCGCAGCGGTTCGAGCAGGGCATCGAAGCCGATCGTGTCCTCGGGATGGGCGGCGACGGTCTCGACGAGCAGTTCGGTGGTGCGACGGTCGGCGGGAGACATCATGCGGCCCCCATCATGCGCGATCGGCTTGAACGCGATCTGACCGGTCGCGGCGGTTGCGCCGGGAAGGCCTTGACGCGCGCTCAATCGTCGCGCTGGATCTCGATTTCGGGCGGCGCCGGCACCACCAGCACCTTGTCGATGCGCGCGCCGTCGAGGTCGACCACCTCGAAGCGGACGCCGCGCCAGGCGAACGCCTCGCCGACCTGCGGGATGCGCCCGAACTGCGCCATCACCATGCCGGCGACGGTGCGGAAGTCGTGGTCTTCCTCGTTCGGCAACTGTTCCAGCAGCAGCAGCTCGCGCAGGTCGTCGGTCGGCAGGGCGCCGTCGACCAGATAGCTGCCGTCGTCGCGGCGCACGATCGGCGCGTCCTCGGGCGCCTCGCCCTCGGCCGGAGCCGACTTGCCGACCACCGCGGCGAGCAGGTCGTTCAGCGTGACCAGGCCCTCGATCTCGCCGTACTCGTCGACCACCAGCGCCAGCGGCGTCTCGGCGTCGCGGAATTCCTCGAGCAGGTCCAGCGCGCGTGCGGTCGCCGGCACGTACAGCGGTTTGGCCAGGGTGCGGAACAGGTCCAGCTCGCGCTCGCCGCGCGCGATCGCTTCCAGCAGGCTCTTCACTTCCAGCACGCCGAGGATCTCGCTCTCGTTGCCGCGGTAGACCGGGTAGCGGGAGTAGGGCGTGTCGCGCAGCACTTCCAGGTTCTCGGCCAGCGGCGCCGCCGCGTCCAGCCAGGCGACGCGCGGGCGCGGCGTCATCACGCTGTCGACGGTGCGGTCGCCGAGGCGCAGCACGCGGCTGACCATGTTGCGCTCGTCCATGTCGATCACGCCCTGCTCGGCGCCCTCGGCGATCAGCAGGCGGATCTCTTCCTCGGTGACTTCGCCGCGGCCGCTGCGGCCGAGGCGCAGCAGGCGCAGCAGCAGCCCGCTGGCGCGGTTCAGCACCCATACGAACGGCGCGGACAGCCGCGACAGCACCAGCATCGGCACGCCCACCGCCACGGCGATGCGCTCCGGCGCCACCAGCGCGGCGCGCTTGGGCACCAGTTCGCCGACCACGATGTTGATGAAGGTGATCAGGGTGAAGCCGATCAGCAGGCCGGCCGCGGTGGCATACGGCAGCAGCCAGGCGCCGCCGTGCAGGGCGAGCCAGTCGGCCAGCCGATGGCCGATCGAGGCACCGGTGGCGGCGCCCGTGATCAAGGTGATCAGGGTGATGCCGACCTGCACGGTGGACAGGAAGCGCTCCGGCGATTCGGCCAAGGCCAGCGCAACCTTCGCGCGCCGGCTGTGCTGCGCCATCTGCTTCAGCCGGCTCTTGCGCGCCGCCACCATCGCGATCTCGGACAGCGCGAAAAAGGCGTTCAGCAGGGCCAGCAGGAACACCAGGCCGAATTCGATCAGCATCGCGGGGAGGTTCGCAGCGGGCATCCCGGTCAGTGTAGCAAGCCTCCGTACGGCACCGCTGCCGGGGCGGCGGCGCGTCCGGCCGAAGCGCTCGTGTAACATACGCGCAATTTTTGCCGCGCCCGTCGGGCGTCGGCGGCATTCCCATCTTCGTCGAGAGGCCGCACGCAATGTTTTCGCTGCAGACCATGTTCGGAAAAGGCGACAAGTTCTACGGCCTGCTCGAGGCCAGCGCCGACGCCGCGCGGCAAAGCGCGGCCGCGCTGGTCGCACAGGTCGGGCGCAAGGCCAGCGCGTCGCTGGAGGATTTCAGCCTGGCGCGCAGGCGCGAGAAGGACCTGGCCGCGCAGATCAGCGAGGAACTGGTCAACAGCTTCGTCACCGCGCTCGACCGCGAGGACATCGAGGCGCTGTCCTCGGCGCTGTACAAGATCCCGAAGACCGTGGAGAAGTTCGCCGAGCGCTACGCGATCGTCGGCGAGCGCCTGCAGGGCATCGACTTCCTGCCGCGCGCCGAGTTGCTGCTCAAGGCGGCCGAGGTGGTCGTGCAGATGGTCGGCCAGTTGCGCGACGGCCTGCGCATCGACCGCATGAAGAAGCTGCAGGACCAGCTGCAGGCGATCGAGTCGGAAGCCGATCGCCTGCTGCTGGAGCCCTATCGCAACCTCTACGCCACCGCTACCGATCCGATGCGGGCCATGCTGGCCAAGGATCTCTTCGAGCTGCTGGAGAAGGCGGTCGATCGTTGCCGCGACGTCGGCAACGTGGTCTACGCCACCGTGCTGAAGCACTCCTGAGGCCGCTGCCGTGAGCCTGACACTGGTCGTGGCGGTCGTCCTGATCGCCCTGGTCTTCAGCTACATCAACGGTTTCCACGACACCGCCAACTCGATCGCGACGGTGGTCGCGACCAAGGTGCTGAGCCCCGGCCAGGCGGTGCTGCTGGCGGCGATCACCAACCTGCTGGGGGCGCTGTGGGGCACCGCGGTGGCCAAGACCATCGCCTCGGGGCTGATCGATGCCGGCGTGGTCGACGTCGGCGCGTGGCTGCTGATCTGCGCGCTGCTCGGCGCCTCGATCTGGAACCTGATCACCTGGTGGTGGGGCCTGCCGTCCAGTTCCAGCCACGCCCTGATCGGCGCACTGTGCGGCGCGGCGGTGGCGGCCTCCGGCGACAACTTCGGCTCGATCATCTGGGCGCAGGGCGGCGCGCACTGGTGGGAGGGCAAAGGCGTGATCCCCAAGGTGGTGGTGCCGATGGTGGTGTCGCCGCTGATGGGCTTCGTGCTCGGCTTCCTGCTGATGGGGCTGCTGTTCGCGTTGATCGCCTGGCTCGGCAACCGTCGCGGCAGGCTGCGGCGGCTCGGCCGCACGCCGTTCGTCAATGCGTTCTTCGGCAAGGCGCAGATCGTGTCGGCCAGCGCGATGGGCCTGTCGCACGGCATGAACGACGCGCAGAAGACCATGGGCATCATCGCGCTGGCGCTGGCCGGCGCCACCGCGGCGGGCCAGCTCGACAGCCTGCCGCACTGGATGGACTTCCTGCGCGTTCCCGAAGACGCCAGCGGCGGCTTCCCGGTGCCGGTGTGGGTGAAGGTGCTGTGCGCGCTGGTGATGGCGGCGGGTACCGCCGGCGGCGGCTGGCGCATCATCAAGACGCTCGGCCACAAGATGGTCAAGCTGCATCCGATCAACGGCTTCGCCGCGGAAGGCAGCTCGGCGGCGGTGATCATTGCCGCCTCGCTGTTCGGTATCCCGGTATCGACCACGCACAACGTGTCGGCGGCGATCATGGGCGTCGGCGCGGCCAAGCGCTTCAGCGCGATCCGCTGGACCGTGGTCGAGCGCATGGTCTGGGCATGGATCCTGACCCTGCCGATCACCGCGCTGCTCGCCTACGCGCTGGTGCGCCTGACGCAGGCGCTGCTCGGCGTCTGACCGCGCGCGCCGGTCGCCACGGCGGCCGGCGCCGGCGCGCGGCCCGCCCTACACGGCAGGCGGGTAGACCCTGGCCTCGTCGATGCGGCCGCGCCGGCTGCGCGTGGCGAGGTGCAGCATGGTGGCCGCCAGCTCGGCCGGGTCGATCCAGCGCTGCGGATCGGCGTCGGGCATCGCGGCGCGGTTGCCGGGCGTGTCCACGGCCGCCATCGGGTAGATGATCGCGACCTCGACGCCGTGCGGCGCCACTTCCGCGCGCACCGATTTCAGCCACGTCACCAGCGCCGCCTTCGACGCCGCGTAGGCGCCGACCCGCGCGCCGCCGTCGATGGCCGCCGCCGCGCCGACGCCCAGCACGAAGCCGCGGCCGCGCTGCTGCATGTGCGGCAGCACGGCGCGGGTGGCGTTGAAGGCGGTGCGCAGGTTGATGTCGAGCTGCGCTTCCAGCGCTGCGGGCGCGGTTTCGGCGGCGGCGCCCATGGCGAAGCCGCCGGCGATGTTGAGCAGCGCGTCCACCGCGCCCAGGCGTTCGATCGCCTGCGCGATGGCGGCGCGCGCCTGGGCATCGTCGGCCAGGTTCGCCCGCACGGTGAGGTGGCGCGGCCGGTCGCGCTCCAGGCGCTGCCGCTCGGCATCGCTGTAGGCGATCAGCGCCAGGCGCCAGCCGGCGGCCTCGAAGGCGTCGATCGCGCTGGAGGCGATGGCGCCGCCGGCGCCGGTGACGATCGCTGTGAGCTGGGACATGCGCTTCCTCCGCAGAATCAGCGTGCGAGTATCCCATACGCCGCCGGCCGCGTACCGGCGCTTCGGCCGCTCAGAACGCGTCGGCCTCGCTCGATATCGCCTGCTCGAGCTGGTCGCCGAGCGGGCCGATCTCGCCGATCAGCTGTTCCAGCTCGCGCTCGCTGAGCAGTTCGTAGGGACGGTTCTCGCACAGGTGCAGGTAGGGCGAGCCGTCCAGGTCGTTGACCGCGAGGTAGCCGACCCGCTGCTCCCAGTTGAATTGCAGGCAGCGTCGCGCGTCGGTGCCGGTGAGCGGGCCGATCGGCGTCGAGATGCGCAGGAACTTGCGCCCGCCCTCGTCCTCCAGCTCGGTGAGGTAGATGCCCTGATGACGCCGATTGCGCGTCAACTTCAGGTCGAAGCTGATCAGGTAGGGATCGTTGGTGTGCAGCGGATAGCGCCCGCTGACGTGCGCTCGGATCTGCTCGAAGCTCTGCATCGCGCATCTCCCGTCGGTGACGGCGATGCCAATGGTACCCTGCATGCGAGTATGGCCGCACCCGCATGAAGCCCGAACACGACCGCATCCTGCAGGCGATCGCCGCGATCCCGCGCGGCCGCGTGGCCAGCTACGGCGCGATCGCCGCGCGCGCCGGCCTGCCGCGCCGCGCGCGCCTGGTCGGCCGCGTGCTGCGCGAAACCCCCGACGGCCTCGATCTGCCCTGGCACCGCGTGCTGCGCGCCGACGGGCGCGTCGCCTTCCCGCCCGGCAGCCGCGGCTTCCGCGAGCAGTGCCGGCGCCTGCGCGCCGAAGGCGTCGAGGTGCGCGCCGGCCGCGTGGCGCTGGCGAGCTTCGGGCTCGACCCCGATCTCGATCGCGCGCTGTGGGGATTCGCGCGACAGGCGGGGGCGGGACGCGCAAACGGCAACGCAACGGCGCGTTGAACCACGCGTCACGCCGATGCGACGTTCGGATTCGCGGAGGGGAATGGTGGCCAGGGACGGAATCGAACCGCCGACACGGGGATTTTCAGTCCCCTGCTCTACCAACTGAGCTACCTGGCCACGGGTGCGGGGCGGCCGTGCGGGCCGGCACCGTGACTGCGGGAGCCGCGTATTAAATCGGCTTGCTCCGGGCGCGTCAAGCGCGCGGCGGCGCTACGCTTGCAGCCCTGCGCTGCCGGCGCGACGGTCGGCGGCGCCAGGCCGTCAAGACGGAAAAGGAGGTGGACCATGAAATCGCCGCATCGCACCGTACTCGCGTTGGCTGCCGCGCTGGCCGTCGCCGCCGTGGCGCAGGCGGACACCCTCGAACGGCAGATGGAGAACCTCGCGCGTTTCGAGAAGCACGCGGGCGCGCCGATCGACTCCTTCTTCTATCCGCGCCTCTACCAGTGGCAGGCGCTCGGCAAAGAGGCGGTGGCCGTGTGGAGCGGTGTCAACAAGGTGTACCTGCTGAAGGTCGCCAAGCCGTGCATCAATCTGGACTGGGCCAAGACCATCGGCGTGACCGCGTCGGGCGGCACGGTGAAGACGCGCTTCGACTACGTGACCTTCGACCACCAGCGCTGCCAGATCGCCTCGATCCAGCCGGTCGACTACGCCGCGGTGCGCGCCGAGATGTCGACGCAGAAGGCGGAGAAGGATCGCTAGCCGGGCGTTGCGGCAGGCGGGGCGTCGCGCTCAGCGGTCTTCCGGCGCGACGTAGCCGGGCGGCTTCTCGTTGCTGCCCTCGAACAGGAATTTCTGCATCTCCTCCTCGAGCATGGCGCGCGCCTTCGGATCGAGCGGGCTCAGCCGGTACTCGTTGATCAGCATGGTCTGGTGCGCCAGCCACAGGCCCCAGGCTTCCCTGGACACTTCCGCATACACGCGCTTGCCCAGCTCGCCGGGGTAGGGTGCGAAGTCCAGCCCCACGGCTTCGCGCTTGAGGCGGGCGCAGTGGACCATGCGTGGCATCAGGCGTACTCCTCGAGGTTGTCCAGCAGGCGGCGCACCGGCGCGGGCAGGCCGAGCGCGGCCGCTTCGGCGCGTGCGCACCAGCGCAACTGCGCATTATCCGCGATCGCCGCGTGCGGCGACACGTCGCGCCAGGCCAGCGGTTGCGCGTGCAGGCGGAAGTGGGTGAAGGCGTGGACGATCGCCGGCAGCGGCCGTGCAGCGGCGTCCAGGCGGGCATAGCGTGCGGCCAGCCGCGTCGCGGCGTCGGCATCGTCGGCCTGCGGCAGGCTCCACAGCCCGGCCCATACGCCCTGCGGCGGGCGAC